>CAZFBU010000267.1:0-2519 GCA_964517175.1 uncultured Saprospiraceae bacterium | reverse complement strand
CACCCGGTTACCGGCGCGAAGATCAAGCAGCAGGCGATGAAGGGCAAAACGCTGATCGTGATCGATCCGCGCAGAACGGAAATTGCGAAGTATGCGCACCATCATTTGCAGTTGCGTCCGGGTACGAATGTCGCGGTGCTGAATATGATGCTGTATTACATCATGCAGGAAGAGCTGGAAGACAGAGATTTTATTGCTAATCGAACCGAGGGGTACGGCGAATTCAAGGAAAATATCTTAAACCTCAATATCGACGAACTGGAAGCCATTTCCGGCGTGCCCCGCGAGCAGGTGCGCGAGGCGGCGATCGCTTACGCACGAGCCAATGCAGCGATGTCGTTCCACGGCTTGGGCGTGACCGAGCACTATCAGGGTACGTATTCCGTGATGCTGATTGCCGATCTGGCGATGATCACCGGCAATGTTGGTAAACCGGGCTGCGGTGTGAATCCACTCCGCGGACAAAACAACGTGCAGGGTATGGCGGATATGGGCGTGCAGCCTTACCAGGGCGCGGGCTATTTCGATGTAACCAAGCCTGACATCATCAGGAAATTCACGGATTTCTACGGTACGCCAATGCCGGAAACCGACGGTTACACCATTCCGGAAATGTACAATTCCGCACTCGAAGGCAAGCTTAAAGCCATGTGGATTGTCGGCGAAGATGTGGTGCAATCCGATCCGAATTCGCAAAAAGTAATCAAAGCGCTGGAAGCGCTGGATTTTCTGGTGGTGCAGGAGTTATTCATGACCGAAACCTCCAAGTACGCTGACGTCATTCTACCGGGCGCGTCCTTCCTGGAAAAAGAAGGCACCTTTACCAATGGCGAACGCCGCGTGCAGCGCGTACAGAAAGTGGTGGAACCAATCGGCGACTCCAAGCCCGACGGGCAGATTCTGGTGGAAATCATGAACCGTTTCGGCTATCCGCAGCGACCCTATACCGCCAAAGGCATGCTCGAAGAAATTTCCGGCATTGTGCCATTTTTTGCGGGTATCCGTTGGGATGAACTGGGCGAGCAAGGCAAACAGTGGCCCGTCGCAGCGGATGGCACCGATACGAAAATCCTGCATCAGGAAAATTTCAAGCTCGGTAAAGGGCGTTTTGTTTTCCAGGATTTCAAGGAATCGCCGGAACTCGAAGAACATCAGGATCAGTATCCCTTCATTCTGACTACGAATCGCGTGTTGGAACATTACAATAGCGGTACCATGACGCGCCGTACGAATAATGTGCAGATCATCACCGAGGATGTGTTGCTTATTAATCCAAAGGATGCGCGAAAAAATAAGATCGAGGATGGACAAATGGTGAAGATCGTCTCCGCGCGGGGCGAAGTGCCGAGCAAAGCCCACATCACCGACGAGGTGAAGCCCGGCGTGCTGAGTACTACTTTCCACTTCCCGGAATTGATGGTGAATAACGTCACTTCCGATGTACACGATACGGAAGCGAATTGTCCGGAGTATAAGGTAGTGGCCGTGCGGCTGGAGCGGATGTGAGGTTCACTTAGCGAAACATAAATCGAAAAAGACATAAAAAACCTGACCGGATTGTTCCGATCAGGTTTTTCATTTTTCAAAAATCAACTTTTCTTACTGGTGGTACGCCTGATTGTGCGCCAGTGCGCTGCCGCATTTCGGGCAATTGCCGGCACTACCGGCGCCACCGCCGCAGCCACTCTTAGTGCAGGCATAGTGATACACACCCGCCGCATTTTGTGCTGGTGCCGGCGCTTGCGGCATGGTCGGGGTTGTGGTTTGTACGTTTGGCGTCTGACCGTTTGGCTGTGCCTGCGGTCCTCTCATATTGCTGATGGAGGGATTGACCGTGGTGGTGGTCGTGCCATCGCCTTGATTGTGGTACGCGTCGTTGTGCAAATACTCCGAGCCGCAAACCGGACAAGTGCCCGCTGCGTCGCCGCCACTGCCCTCGCAACTGTTCGGGCAAATGTAGTGCATAACACCACCGGCGACTGCCGCATTCGCGGGTGTAGTCGTCACTTCTGGTTGTGCCTGCGGTTGTGGCTGCTGCTGGTCGTGGTACGCCTGGTTGTGCTGGTATTCCGAACCACACACCGGGCAGCTTCCTGCCACTTCACCGCCGCTGCCTTCGCAGTTGTTCGGACAAATATAGTGCTGAACAATTGCCGCCCCGGCTGAGCCGGGAGGGAGCACAGACGGTTGCTGCGTTGGAGTGGTGTTCGTTACATCGGAATTGGCGCTGTTGTTACTGCCGCCGCATGCCGAAAACAAGACCGCAACCAGCGCGAGCATTAAAATGTGAGAAAATTTCATCATCGCTTTTTTTTGTCAAAGATATTAAATAAATGAGATTATCGAATTTTGAAAGTACAATCCTCCGGACGGGATGACAAACAAATATCTCACATTAACATAATGCTAAGATTTCTAATCGTTAGACGTAAAGCGGATGATCAGGGTTTTTATTAGTTTAAATTTTAGATATAAGTATCTGAAAGACAATTGTTTGTTTTTTTAGGGCTTTGCATAAA
>CAZFBU010000266.1:0-2538 GCA_964517175.1 uncultured Saprospiraceae bacterium | reverse complement strand
GTAAAATCCAATTTTTTTGGTTGATATCAAAACGCAAGCTTGAGTGCGTGCAGGGCTGTTATAGAAAACTAAGGTCTGGAATTGTGGATATTTGAATTGGCAAAAACGAGTAAATTCCATAGTATAATAAGTCTTTTTGTTTGAAATTAGATAAAAATTTTTCAGTTGATACAATATCGCGCTTGTTCTTTCGTTTAACGTCTGATTAATGGCAATTCTTCTATAAATTTGCTTCGATTTTTTTTACAGGTTTTATATGCTGATATTCCAGCATCCCAAAAAACGCTTCGGTTTTGAAGAGTAATTATCATTTTTTAACCCAATTAATTACTTTTAAACCGTTTTATTATGAAAACAAAGTTTTTTCTAACTGCACTACTGGCATTTGCATTGGTAATTGGCGCGCAGGCGCAAAAATCCCAAAGCGGCAAAGCGCTTATCATTAACACTTCCAGCGAAAAGGAAATTGCTAAGATCAAGCAAGCCTTGAAAGATGCCGATCCCAGTACCTACCGATTGACAATAACGACTACCGAACGAGGAAAAACCAAAACCACCACGCTGGGTTCTGCCCCGATAAAGGAAGTATCCAGGATTAGCAGTGCGGCTAGCCTGGGTAATATCAAAGGTGGCTATGCTGCCGCCGATATTGTGATTTTGGTGAAAAACATTACCAGTTCCAGTGTATTGCGCGATAACGTGCTTAAGCAATTGAATGCGGATCTTTCCAAATCAGCGACCATGGATTTGAACTATCAGGTTACACGTGCCAACCAACTGCGCGTAAGCAGTGTCGGACGTAACTAAATAATTTTTTCATCAGGGCTATCTCGTTGCGAGGTAGCCCTTTCATAACCTCCAAGCCATGAAATCCCGCATTTTTACTTTTTTTCTTTGGTTTCATTTACTCGTTATTATTACCGGAGCTGTGTTGATTCCTTTTTGCAAACTGCGCGTCAGCTTTATTGATCGCTTCATTGAAGTATATTCTTCCTGGACTGGTGGGGGGCACGGTTATTCTTTTTTTTCGCCCGATGTCGGCTATCAAAACGCTGCAAAAGTGTTCATTTTAACCAAACAAGATTCATTGATTGTAGAAGCCTTCGGCGGTAACAGCAGCCACCTGGATGCCCGTATCAGTTCGTTTATTCACTCTGCTTATAATATTAAGGTTTATGAATTGAATGCAAGGCTGTTATCTGCATATATATTTGGGGCTTACCCCGATGCAAAAGTTGTTGAAATATCGCTCGGCAAGTACATCATTCCTGATTTAAGTGAAGCAAACCTGGAAAAAGAACCTGAGTTTGCTGCCTATTATAATGGCGTGTATAGTCAAACTGCGTCGGAATAGATTTTGTCACTTTATATCCAAAAAACCATGAAACTGTTTCGAGTTACCAAACAAACACAGCCACGTGATCCAAACTGGTTGTCCATTTTGAGAATTGGAGTCGCTGTCATAGTTGTTGCTAAAATTATTGCTGAATTTAAATATGCTTACCTCATTTATGGCACACAGGGTATCGTGCAAGGCGTTATCAATGAACGTATCTTTACGCCATTCACTCCAACTTTGCATCATTTGGTACAAATGACAAGTGGGGTCATCGAGGAAAACCTGTTCATCAGTGGATTTTTAATATTAAATCTTCTTTTAGCTATTCTGTTATTCATTGGTTGGCAAACCCGACTCATGGCTATTGGCTGCTGGCTGTTTCATGTGTTATTGTTCAACAATAGTCCGCTCGTATCTTACGGCGTAGATAGTTTTTTGATGAGCCTGCTTTTTTATTGCTGTATTTTTCCGATTCATCTCACCTGGTCGGTGGATTGCCTGCGCAAAAAATGTTCCTTCGATCCTAAAAACCTTCCGCAATATCAATTGTTCCTGCAAATCCATTTGTGCATTGTCTATGTCGTTGCCGGAGCAGCAAAACTGCAAGGCGTGACCTGGCTAAACGGCGAAGCGGTGTGGTATGCTATCAACCAGCCGCAGTTCTATTCATTCTTCACCATGCCGCTTATCGACCTGGCGACCGCCTTTCCGGCAATCATTTACGCCTTGACGTGGGGGACGCTCATTGCCGAAATCGGCTACGGTATTTTTATTTGGATTAAACGCATACGTGTCTTTTTTTTCCTGGCTATTTTGCTGATGCATCTGTTCATTGGCGCGGTCATGCATTTGCAATTATTCGCGCTCACCATGATTTTTTTCAACCTGGCTGCCTTTGGTAATATCATGTACCAGGATGCGCGCGAAATGTTACAATACTATCGCCGACCTAAAGAAAAGAAAGTTGCCGCCGTGGTTGGATGATCGAAGATGCTTTGCGTGTCGGAACAAACATTTAGCCGATGTTCAAATTTCCGGAACAGCGATCTTTGCTTGGAAAATTAAGCAGTCATAGCATTGCCATTCCTTCAGGATTTTCTGCTCGTTTCAGAGTTAAATTAATTACACGTACTTTTTCAAATACCCGCCCTACAAAAAAAAGTGCCAATTGCCTGTTAAGAAAGCAATTGGCTCCTTGG
>CAZFBU010000265.1:1483-2573 GCA_964517175.1 uncultured Saprospiraceae bacterium | reverse complement strand
AAGTCGCCAAAATAGGATTCCGGTGGTAATTGAAGTAACCATCAAGAATGCTACTTTTGATGGGGCAGTAATACCAGGTATTGGGGCGATACCAGGCTTGTTGCCGTCCACTCATGGATGCTATATGGATACTTCCATTGCATGTCAAGCGATAAGGGAATTTCGTTCGGGCGATCAGAACAACATCATACTGATGCCGCATCGTGGTTATTGGGGCGAGCCGCTCAAGCCAGAAGGTACGATGGCTGCTTTAAAACGAGGGCATGAATTGGGGTATATCTTTATCGAACTGGATGTAATCAGTACGAATGAGTATGAAGATGAAGATGAAAAACATCGCTACATTACTTTATTTCACGATCAATATCCGGTGCGAATGCTTCATTGGCCAGGTTTTACGCAGCCAGAAAACCTCAACGATTTTGGCGACCTGAACTACACCAATCCTTACCATATCAATAATTTGAATTACGATACATCTACGACTATCACAAAACCAGATGGAACATCGGTAACGGTTCCACCCCTCAAGAATAGTTTTGTAATTGATCGTTTTGGGAACACTAAAACCGACGGAGATGATGCCTTAAAATTTGAATTATTCGATGCGGCATTGGACTATTTAAGCGCCAATAATGATTTGGTGATTATGATAGATATTAAAGAGAATACCAACCAAAATCGTTGGTTGGAAACGCTCTATACCTGCTACAAAAAGGTGAAAGCAAAAGGCTTACTTCATCGAGTATTCTTCGAACCTGTACAACAATGGAAGAAATCACCAGTTAGCCCCGACAACTGCGAAACAGGTATGCCAGGCGATGTTTACATTACTAGAGAATTAGTCAAAGATTATTTCATAAAAAAAAGGAGTGATCAAGATGCTTGGCAGGATTTTGCAGTGAATACAAATTTATTGTTACTCAATTACAGCGATGAAAGCGGCAGTGGCAAAACAGCCGATGCTAATGCTATATTCGATTGGATGGCTGTACCTTCTATGGCTGGCTTTTTGCATATTTATAAGAATACTAATGATTGCTTACTTACCAACAAAAAATTTATTTCTCCTGATATTGGTGTGACTGGT
>CAZFBU010000265.1:0-1383 GCA_964517175.1 uncultured Saprospiraceae bacterium | reverse complement strand
AAGCAAAACATAGTTAACATATCTCGATTATATGGTTTTCGGACTGGGCTTAATTTAGATATTCCAGCTGACTGCCGTGGTACCTATGCTATGGTTCCTAATACGTGGAGTGCAACACAAGTAACAGGTACAGGTGCAAACCCTGAATCTAAAGCAGATCGTAGAGGGAATCCAGAGTTTATTTTTAATCCTGGAATCAATAATACAGTACAACCAAATTTGATTCTTTCGGATAGAGTAGACTTATTCCGATTATATGTTGAAGCGCTTCAGGGAGATGTGAGCAAGTCTTTTTCTTATAATTATCAAAATTAAATATATTGAAATTATGAATTTAATTAAAATAAAATTGGCAATATGCTTGTCGCTGTGTGTGATTATAGCCAATGTATATGGGCAAACCACTGTATTTACTGATAGTAGTAACTTGGTTCAAACAGACGACAATAGGAATTGGTACCTTGTACCCAATGGAAATGATTTACGTACTTCCTTCGAGGTCGAATGTGTTATCCCGATCAGTAATGGCACAGATGAAGATGGATACTCGCTGAGTAATACTACTGAAAAAGAGATTTGGCGATTTACACTTGCAATTAAAGAGCCTGTTCCAAACAAATTTGTTTTTGACAATAGCTATACTCTTTTCTCCCTGATTTTGCAGGGAAGAAACATCAAGTTGAAGCGGGCAATCAAAAGTACGGGGCTTAATTCTCAGTCTAGTTTACAACTTACCTATCCCCTTTGGCAAGAAGCAATCATGCCTGCTGATGTTACCAGTGGTAGTTACACTCTTCGGTTGCAAATGGATGAATGGATGGTTAAGTTTTATGTGTATAAAGCAAATACACCGTCTGATGAAGACCGCCAGTGTGAATTGTCATATTGGGGGTTAAATAATACTTATTTAAGTTCGGATTCGTTGATGTTAGCAGGAGATAATAATTACGGTAATATAACTGATGTAAAAGACGAATTATTTTTTGGTATTTCTAAAAAAGTCAATTCTTTCAAAGTAAATAAAGACGTCAGTATCGAAGCTTCAAGTCCGACAGATCCAACTCAAGTAACGAATCTTGTCAGTCCGAATGGAGATTGTATGTGCGACGATTTGCCAGTAAGCCGGGATTTATTATCAGAAAGTGATGCAGACTTCACTATTTATCCAAATCCCACCACTGGAGAACTGAACCTGAGGCTAGCACACAGTACTGAAAGTACTGCATCTATCAACATTTTGGATATATCAGGTAGGTTGTTATATACACGAAAGATGCCGCTGGTAAAGGGCGCTCAAGAATTGAACCTCGGCAACCTGAAGGCTGCAGGGCTATCGAGTGGTATTTACTTTTTACAGGTATCGACACCAGATTTGAATCAGAC
>CAZFBU010000264.1:0-2591 GCA_964517175.1 uncultured Saprospiraceae bacterium | reverse complement strand
AAAAGCGATTGTTATGCAACGAAAAATTCTACTTATTGCCATTTTTGCGGGCTTCTGCGTGCTGGCAGTTGCTCAGACGCCAAAGTTTTCCAAAAACTTTCAGCAAGCCGAGGAGGCTATGCTCAACCGGAAGTTTGAGCGCGCCATTCGCCTGTTCGAGAAAGCGCTGGACGAGAAACCGACACTGCACATCGCCCGCCGCAATATCGGCGTTTGTTACGAACTGCTCGGCGAATACAACAAAGCGCTGAAATACTATGAAGAAGTGATTGAGCGGGATGAATATTTCTCGCGATCGGTGTACTTTCGGGCGGGCGAAGCCAGCTATAAATCCGGCGATTACGACAAAGCATTGACGTATTTTGGCAAGTTTGAATTTTTGCAAGGCAAAGAATTGCACGAATTTGCTGATGTAGCCGACAAGGAAGCCGAAGAAGAAGCACAAATGTTTGAGCGGCTGGATGATATGATTCGGGCGGTGCATATTTCCATGGATTCTATTACTTTTCTCGGAATTAAAGAAGTGTATAACCTGGGCTACAATATCAATTCCCGTGCCGATGAGTATTTCCCTTTTGTTTCCAACGATCAGCAAACGCTTTTTTTCACCGGCAGACGGAACAACCGGGCGGACGAGAACCTCTATTACAGCCGATTTATCAACGGCGAATGGTTGGAGGCTGTGCCACTCGGCAACAAAATCAATTCCTCCAGCCACGAGGGCATGTGCACCATCGTACGCGACGGCAAAACGATGTTTTTTACCGCCTGCAACCGCGAGGACGTGCTCGGACCCTGCGACATCTGGCAGGCAAACGTCACTGACAATACCCAGATAGAGGCGGTGCGCCCGATCAGCGGAGGCGTCAATTCCGAAAAATGGGAATCTCAGGCGGCTATCAGTTGCGACGGCAGCACGCTTTACTTCGCCAGCGACCGCGAGGGCGGCTACGGCGGCACCGACATCTGGATGAGTACGCGACTTCTGAATGGCACCTGGAGCGAACCAATCAACCTGGGACCAAATATCAATACGCCCAGCTACGAGGAGTCGCCTTTCATCACCAATGACGGGCAAACGCTTTATTTCTCCTCCGATGGGCATGTCGGGCTTGGCGATCAGGACATTTACATGAGCCGCCTGGATGTGGATGGTAATTGGGGCAAGCCGGTCAATCTCGGGCCGCCCATCAACTCGGCGCACCGGGAGCTGTGCTTTTTCCTTTGCGCCGATGGCAAAACCGGCTATTTCGCCAGCGACCGCCCCGATGGCTTCGGCGGGCTGGATATCTATAAAGTGGAGCTGACCTCCGAGCTATACAGCGAAGCGGTGACGTTTGTCGAGGGCTTTGTGCTGGATTCTATCCTCAATGAACCCATTCAGACGACCGTGCAGTTCGTCGGGCGCGAGCCCATGCAAACCGACGAAAACGGGCGCTTCTTCATTTGCATGCCTGCTTTTGACATACTGGGCGTCAAGGTAGAAAAGGAGCATTATCATAATTATAATAAGGAGTTTGTTATCCCTTTCTGGGAAAATAAAAGCTTTTACACCCTGGAAGTGCGCATGCAGCCCATTCGGCAGCCGATCCGGGAAGAGTTGGTCGCCAGATCGCCGATTGATACGTCGAGTATAGAGGCGAAGCGAAAACCGGAACGGCGCGACTACCTGCACACTGTCTTTTTTGAATTTGACCAGTACCTGATGAATGCTTCCGAACTGGATAATCTGGATAAATTCCTCAAGCGCATCAAAGGCAAGAATGTGCAACGGATAGAAATTGTCGGCTTTTCGGATGATGTCGGCACGGATGTGTACAACCTCAAGCTATCGGAAGAGCGCGCCAAGCAAATTGCCCTGTATTTGATGGATAACGGTCTGCTGGTGGATCAAATTTATATCGAAGGCCGGGGTGAAATCAAAGATGACAAGCCCAAAAATCTCAACCGGAAAGTAGAGGTAAAAGTACAGCTGCTGGAATAATAAAAACAAAAAAAAGCTCGTATCATACCCCGATATTCCCGGAAAATGAAGAGCGTGTCGGAAATGTTATTTTTTGAAAAAATGCCAATAGCTTGATTATCAAAATGCTAACTCGGTTTTTTCAAACAACGAAAAAAAAAATAGCGTATCATTGTATTATTAAAGAGAATGAATTACTTTTGCATTGAAGAGGCATAAGTTTTATACCAGCTAAGATTTTTTTCCCTCTTATATCTTCGCTATGCTGTATCAATGCCTCTATGAATTTGTTAAATGAATTATGTATAGCAAGTTTACACTTCACAGATTTACACTACGTAAAATTTTTTAAGCGTTACTTTACTTGCAAACAAGGATGCTCAAAAGGTATTCTTTCCCAAAAACTGCAGCGTGCCTTCTGGGTACGTCTATGTTCCCCTAAGCTAATTCGATAAATACTCAGATCACGGTATTTCCTGATCTGATTATACTTATTTGCACAAAAACTAAAGGCATAATAATTTAATCCATAATAGTTTGACCGACTATTTATGGCAGTAAATCAGTTGCGTAAAGCAATGCGATTTCTGGACCCAAACAAACATAATCATGAAAAAGTATTTACGAC
>CAZFBU010000263.1:0-2707 GCA_964517175.1 uncultured Saprospiraceae bacterium | reverse complement strand
TTTCAAAACACCGCCCGAATCACCCGCACCGCCTGTCCTTTGTCCCGCACGGCAACAATATAAATATTGCCATAATCCGATTCTTCCAGTTGCGCCAATTCTTCCCTGCCCAGCAATTGATTGATCAATGCCGGCGTCGTATTGGAATGCCCGACGATGAGCAGGCGCTTGCCAACTTGCCTTTCGACCAGCCCGGGCACAAAGGTCGAATCATGCGCTTCGTAAATTTGTATGGCTTGATTGTGCCCTTTTGCCGTGGGGGTCACGGTTTGGGTATTGCGCTGATACTTCGTGGAATACACGCCATCCACCGGAAAATCCGCCAGAATAGCCGCCAGTTTCTCCGCGCGTGCCTGCCCAGCCTCGGTGAGGGGCGGGTCGTTTTTCATGGTATCCTTCTCGGCGTGGCGTACCAATACCATGATGGTTGCGGAGTCATTATCAGCGAAGGGGAGTGCCATGCTTTCGCCGTTGGCAAATTGCAGTTCTCCAGCGGTCAGTTTCGCCAGGGTGTCCGTTCGCATTTCCAAAGCAATGTCGGATTCCACGCTGGTCTCTTGTTTGGCATTGCCCGTGCAACCAGCATGTAAAATGGCCAGAACGATAAAAAAAGAAAATTTTTTCATAGAAATCGGGTTGGTTAGGTGAGATAATGAAAGTACCCCGCAACCCAAAAGCTGCGGGGCGTCACATCATTTTAGTGTTCAACAGAAACCGGAATCGGCTCGAAGATTTCCGCTTCGACCTGGTTGCGCAGAATATCCTCCATCGTTTCGCGCTGGCGAATGAGATGGGCTTTGCCTTCGTGCACCAGCACCTCCGCCGGGCGGTAGCGCGAGTTGTAATTGGAAGACATGGTGTAGCAATACGCCCCGGCATTATGAAAACACAGCACATCGCCCTCGTGTATTTCCGATATTTGCCGGTTTACGCCGAAGGTATCGGTTTCGCAGATATAACCAACCACCGTGTAAAAACGCAATTTGCCTTTCGGATTGGAAATATTGGTAATGCGATGGTAGGAATTGTAAAACATCGGGCGGATCAGGTGATTCAGACCGGAGTCAACACCCGCAAAAATCGTGGAAGTCGTTTGCTTAATTACATTCACCGGCACGAGGAAGTAGCCGGCTTCGCTCACCAGAAATTTACCCGGCTCAAAGATCAGCGTCAAATCCTTGCCATACTCCTTGCAAAAGGCGTTGAAACGGTCAGAAATTTTAGCGCCAAGCTCTTCGATATTCGTTTCGATGTCGCCTTCTTTGTAAGGCACCTTGAAGCCCGAGCCAAAGTCGATATAGTCGAGGAATTTGTAGTCCTTCGCAATGTCCAGCAGAATTTCCGCGCCCATCAGGAACACCTCCGGGTCGAGAATATCCGAGCCGGTGTGCATGTGGATGCCTTCCACTTTGATGTTCGTAGCTTCCACCAGGCGGCGCACCAGCGGCATCTGATGGATGGAAATCCCAAACTTGGAGTCGATATGCCCGACGGAGGTTTTGGCATTGCCGCCCGCCATGATGTGCGGATTGATGCGGATGCAAACCGGCACGTCCGGACGCGCCTGCCCAAACTGCTCCAGGATGGAAATATTATCAATATTGATGCGAACGCCTTTGTCGGCAGCTATTTCGATCTCTTCCAGGCTCACGCAGTTGGGCGTATAGATAATGTCCTGCGGCTTAAATCCGGCGTGCAGCCCCAGCATCACTTCCTGAATGGACACGGTGTCCAGCCCCGAACCCATGTTGCGGAACAGCTTCATCACGTTGATATTGGAAAGCGCCTTGCAGGCGTAGTTGATCTTCAGGCGGTTGACATGGAAAGCGTTCGTCATGCGTTTGTACTGGCGCTGCATGATCGCACTATCGTAAACGTACAATGGCAGTTCGTACTGGTCAGCCAATTCGAGCGGATCGACACCGCCGCTCAGCAAATAACGGTTGTTTTCCAATGTCATTTTTCTAAAAATTTTTAAAAATTTAATTTAAAACGGCAAAGATACGCAATTGGTTTTAGCTTTAAAAGCAGTAGCAGGAATGAGAATTCAACATCATCACCCACCAAAAAAGTTTCCATTTGCATCTAAACAAATAAATATTGCCGTTTTCTTCGGAAAAATTCCTATTTTCGACAGCGAAAAAACGACCAGTGGAAGAACTCGAACAACTCATAGCAGCTTGCAAAAGCGAAGACCGGCGGGCGCAGCAGGCGCTCTACGATCGCTACGCGCCGATGTTTTTTGGCGTGTGCAAGCGCTATGTGAAAAGACGCGAAGACGCGGAAGACGTGCTGGTCGAGGCTTTTTTTAAAATTCTGACGAACATTGATCGTTTTAAAGGGGACGGTAGTTTTGAAGGCTGGATGCGGCGCATTGTGATCAATGAATCGCTGATGTTTTTGCGAAAGCAGCATAATTTTAACCTGACCGTAGAGATCAACCCGCAAATTGATGGCGAAATCGACCCGGTCAGCCCGGTGGATGAACTCCAGGCGCAGGATATTCTGGAACTGCTCGATGGCTTGCCGACGGGCTACCGCACGGTGTTCAACCTCTACGCGGTCGAAGGTTTCAAGCATCGCGAAATTGCCGATATGCTGGGCATCAGCATCAATACCTCCAAATCGCAGCTCATTCTGGCCCGAAAGCGATTGCAGGAGTTGCTGGAAGACCTGAAGTATCCGGGTATTCAAAGATCGACGGAAA
>CAZFBU010000262.1:0-2733 GCA_964517175.1 uncultured Saprospiraceae bacterium | reverse complement strand
CTTTAGCAATTAGAAATTTAACCACCAACAACACACGAAATGAACTGGTCTTTCAAATTGGGGCGTCTGTGGGGCATTGATGTATTTATGCACTGGACTTTTTTCATCCTGCTCGGCTGGATATTGATCGCCAACCTCGGCGCCGGACAAACGCTCACGCAGAGCCTGATGGGCGTTGTTTTTATCCTGGCGTTATTCGGCTGTGTCGTCTTACACGAATACGGGCACGCCCTCACCGCCCGGCGCTACGGCATAAAAACCAAAAACATCACGCTGCTGCCTATTGGTGGGGTGGCGAATATGGAAAAAATGCCGGATCAACCGATTCACGAGCTATGGGTGGCGCTGGCTGGCCCGGCGGTGAATTTTGTCATCGTCATTCTGCTGGGAATTTATTTCTCAATTACCAATAGCTTTCCCGATTTCTCGCAGGATATTGATCCGAATATTACCCTGGGAAATTTTCTGTTCTATCTGTTCATTGTCAACATTATCCTCGCTGTTTTCAATTTGATACCTGCTTTCCCGATGGATGGCGGACGCGTGCTGCGCGCGCTACTGGCCATGCGCTACAACCGCGCCAAAGCCACCGATATTGCCGCAAAAATCGGGCAGTTTCTGGCAATTTTATTCGTCTTTGCCGGTTTTTTCTACAATTTCTGGTGGATTTTCATCGGGCTGTTCATTTTCCTCGGCGCCGGTGCGGAAGCGAACTTCGAGGCAACCCGCTCCGCCTTGTCGAAGTACAAAGTGCGCGATGCCCTAATGCAACAATTTACCACATTACACGCCTACGAAACCATTGAACGGGCCATTGCTATTCTGCTCGACGGGCAGGAGAAAGAATTCCTTGTCGAACTGGACAACGAAATTATCGGCGTGGTTACGCGCAACGAGATCATCCAGGGGCTGAGAGAACTCGGGCAAACCGCCAACATCAACCGCATTGCGAATAAAGACATTCTTATTCTCCATCCGGATATGGAACTGCAGGAAGCCTACCAGAAAATGGCACAATCGGGTGCGAGTATTTGTCCGGTCATGGAAAATCACCAACTCATCGGCGTTATAAATATGGAAAATATCACCGAAGTGGTGATGCTGGAAAATGCAGGGTTGAAAGGCTCTGACCTGCCGGATGTGGCGTCTTCCTGATAGTACGAAGTAAAACCTGTACGAAGTGCTTTTGTCATTCAGAAACGCATGAAGGCTATAATGCTATTCGCTGTTTGCCACACAAGCGACTAATAATGAATGTTTTAGTAAAGTTTGCTTCAGCAAAAAGTTAGTAAGGATACTATAATTGCGACCATACCGGCAAACAACTTTTTCCGTACCGTGTTACCATCCCGGAATACAATATGGAGGGCGTTGATTGTACTTCGTCCAGCTTCCAACCGGCATTGCCAGGTCATAACAAACCTTTCAACGGTCAGAAACTATGAAAAAAGTAATCTTCATAATCGTCACGCTAGCAACTGTTATTGCTTGCAATACTTACAATGAGTTGCCGCAGCCAACCGCAACTGGCGATTGGAAAACCATGCAAGTGCCAGCCACTGCTCAACAGCTCGATGGTGATCCGCAGGCGGGGCTGGATTTTCTGATTTATGGCGATTATCTCGGCACGGGCATTCCGTATGCTATGTTGCAAAAGCGCTTTAAAAATGTACAGGATACCGTGCTGAGTCGCACGGGCGAGAATGCGAATTTACCTTTTTCCTTCACCGTTTTTGAGGCGGCGAATGGCGTGAAGGTTGGCAATGGCAACTGCTTCGCCTGCCACGCGGGCGAGATTAACGACGAAGTGGTGCTGGGCTTGGGCAATAGCTTTTCTGATTACACCAAAAACATGACGCCTTTTGTGAAGGGGCTGTACTTTGGCGTTGATTTGAAATACAAAAAGCAATCGGAGGAGTGGGCTGCTTTTGAAGACTTTGGCAATTTTTCCAAGGCGATGACACCCTACATTCAACTCAATCAGCGCGGCGCGAATCCCGCCTTCCGCCTGGCAGAAGCCTGCATGATGCACCGCGATCCGGTGGATTTGACCTGGAAGGAAGAACCAAATTATGAAATCGCCGATTATCCAGTCGCGACGGACGTGCCGCCACTCTGGCATGTGAAAAAGAAAAACGGCTTGTACTACAATGGCGGCGGGCGCGGAGATTTTACCAAACTGCTCTTTCAGGCTTCGGTGCTCGGCATTCCCGATAGTACGGCGGCGCGGCAGGCGATTCAGGGCTTCAAGGATGTGCTGGCGTGGTTGCGTTCGCTGGAGCCACCGAAGTATCCGGGTGACATTGATCAAAATTTAGCCGCCGAAGGGAAACTCGTTTTTGAAGAAAATTGCAGCAAATGCCACGGTACTTATGGCGAAAACTGGACTTATCCGAATAAAGTCGTCGGGCTCGACGTCGTGAAAACCGACCCGATGTACGCTTACTATGCGCATGCTTCCGGCATTTCTGAATGGTACAACAACAGTTGGTTTGCCCAGTCAGAACCGCCTTCCTATTTCGACATGACGCAGGGCTACATCGCGCCGCCGCTCGATGGCATCTGGGCAACCGCGCCCTACCTGCACAATGGCTCTGTGCCTACACTCGAAGACCTGCTCAACAGCCAGCAACGTCCCACCTACTGGCAGCGTAGCGGCGAAACCAGCGATTACGATCACGAAAAAGTCGGCTGGAAATACGAAACCAAAAACAATGCCGGCGGCAAGTGGAC
>CAZFBU010000261.1:0-2748 GCA_964517175.1 uncultured Saprospiraceae bacterium | reverse complement strand
CTTTGTCCGGATCGCCAAAGCGACCGTCACCATCTTTATCATATGCCGTGTAGCAATTCTCGCCCGGTGGCAACAATACCTCTGCCTTGTCATCGCAGATCAGCGGCTTGTAAACATCAATCCCTTGATCGGGGAATGCATGCCCATCCAAATCCTGTACTTCGCCGTCCGTATCCGAAATCACATCCCAGATATAACGGGTGCCCAAAGCGCCGCTGCCCGGAATGGTTGAGGTGGTAAACAGCGTGTAAACCTTGCCCGCTACCAGCCGAATCCGGATTACCGGCGCCGGTACCGGCGGTATCTCGAAGCTGTTCATGATCTGCTCATCTTCGTCTTCATCGATCACGCCCAAGCCCGAATCATCATTCGCCACCAGCTTCCAATCCGCAAAGGCAATGATGTCTTCGCACGCCGCATTCAAAAACTCGTCATCCGAGACGCCCGGATTGGCCCGGTTGCCGTGGTAGATCGCGCCCAAACCGTCTTCCGGTCCATTAGCATTATTACCCAACTGGCGGAATACAAACGTGTAAAAGCCCGTCGTCTCTACCCGGAATGGTACCAGACCGTAGCTGCGCTCACCCGGTGCCAGCGTCGGATTCGTCACAATACCCGGTGCTGCATCTGCCAACGACAAAAAGCACGTGTAGTCCCGTGGATCGAAACCCTTGTAGCCATCTGTCGGCTCATCCAGTGTCCGATCAATGGTAAACCGCTTGCGCTTCGACTTGCCGGAAGATACATCTTCCCCGCAGTCTTCGCCGAAATAAGGCGCAAACTTGTCTTCCGCGGTCAATACATTCCAGCAGACCATGCGATCCGTACAGTTTCCGTTGTCATCTTTTTCGTAGATGCGGTATTGATAGGTGCCGCAACCGCCAAAGCTGCCAACAACTGCATGATAAGGGTCGCCCAGAGTTACAGAATCAGCTTTTATCGAGCGATAGACAATGCGATCATTTAAAATTTCTACAACTTCCACACAAAAATCCTGATCGCACACCGCCTGCCCGTTCAAAAATTGCGTCGCGCTTACTGTACGACGACAACTCTCATCCAGACGCAACGTAACTGGTTTATCCGGGCAGGTTACTGCATCGTAATCCACCGGCTCGCCAGAGATAATCTGCAGGTTTGGTGATACGCTAATACAACCCCGATTGTAACTTATCTTGATGTCATAAATTCCTTCATCTTCCGGTGTTACGTTCAGGCAGTATTTTACAAATAAAGTGCCATCGCCAGCTAATTGAACTGAAGGTACCGTTGAAACCGGAATCAAGCCTCCAAAATCCACTTCAAGCAATTCGAGATCGCGAGCCGGATCAAAATTATCAAAATCGGCAATACAAGAATCATCCACCTTAAGATTGAAGCTGTAACACAATTGTGTTTCTTCAACGCACTCCGGCAGGGTCCAGGGTTCTGTTTCAGCAAAGATGGCAGAGACAAAAGGTCTTACCTGAATATCAACTGTAATGGGATCACCATAGAAACAATCTTCGGTTTCATCGTAAGAACAATCGCCATTCAGATCAATAAATGGTCTTACAACCAAGCTCAGCATTCCTTCTGTCGTGCAATCAATTAAGTTCACATCAGAAGGCTGGAAGAATAACGCCTCAGAAAGACTAAAATCTCCGTAGCAGGCTTCAAGGTCTTGAACTGGCAGTCCATTGATTGTCAAATTTTCAGATGTAAAATCGAGAATGACACCTACGCTAGCACCAATCGGAAGATTTAAAGCATTTTGATTCACAATCGTTAGTGGTCCTCCTTCGCAAGATATATTGTTACTTACATCGCACACCTCAAGCATAGCTAAGTTGTTGTTTCCCAAGTTATTCAGCTGTACACCATTGATTGTAAACGCAATTTCTACAGGAGGTATTGAGTTACATTCATCTTGGCTAAGTGATGGAAGTGGCGGACAATCCGGCGAATCCGTAGCGTCTCCAAAGAACATGCTGCTACCGGAATAAAAACCATCATTGTTCAAATCCTCGATGAACATCTGGCTGAGCGCATAGGCATCGTTCGTAAAATCCAAACCAAATGCCTGCGGAAATGCATCTGTAATCGTGACTTCGTTTTGATTAAGTGTTGGTGTGAACGAACGAGCAAAAACGCCGTCATCGGAAATGTTAGGGCAGACGCCTACAAAAAATGCTGCCGGACCTCCAACTTCCACATTTTCGATATTGCATGCAGGGGAGGTTTCGTCGTCTTCCTGATACACCAGAACGGTTTCAGCAATGTTAATAATGCCTTCAATTTTAACACCATCAACGCCGCAGTAGCCGCCATCAAAGCCATTAAATATGCCGATACCAGCCGAAAACGCCGGCACCTGCTGATTGCCCGATGTATTTGGGAACTGGTTACCGGAGGTGGTAACACCATTGATAACAACATTCTGCGATGCCGTAATGGAAATACCATTCCCTTTGTTATCGGCAGCACGTACGTTGGTCATGGTTACGTTACTCACGCCGGTAATGGCAAAGCCAGAACCAGAAGAGCCGTTCATGGGTACGAGGCGACCATTGCGATTGGCAGCTACATTTTCAAAAACAAGATTATCGTTACCAGGTCCTATGATAATGCCAAACGTTCCGGCTTCTTCTACCGTAAAATCCCGAATGGTTACGCCAGAAGCATCAATAAGCAGCCCGAACGTATTGGATGTCGAAGTCATCACATTACCCTGCCCTTCGATGGTCAAGGGTTTATCTACCGTGATAA
>CAZFBU010000260.1:0-2751 GCA_964517175.1 uncultured Saprospiraceae bacterium | reverse complement strand
GGGCAACTACGACTTCATGAACCTGCGCGACCACCAGCTGGAGGATTTCGAGTGGATCCGGGTGACCAACATCAACAACCCCGGCAACCCCTTATTGCAGGATACGCTGGGCATTTCCCGCCAGTGGCGCACCCTGGCCAACAACTGGTCGACCTTTGCCACCGGCGAATACCGCTTTGATAAAGTGCTTCCCGCCAGCCATTCCCTATCGGTACTGGCGGGTATCGAATACCAGCGCTCCGAACTGGAGGGCCGCTTTCGCGAATACCGCCTGAATGATTTCGTCTATCGCGAAGAAATAGGCGACAGCACCATTCTCAATGCCGGCAACGAATTCATCATCGACGACGAAAAGTTCATCAGCTTTTTCGGACGACTCAACTACAGCTACCTGGATCGCTACTTCCTCCAGTTTACCTTCCGCCGGGACGGCTCTTCCCGCTTTGGGGACAACAACCGATTCGGCAACTTTCCCTCAGTCGGTATCGGCTGGATCCTTTCCCGGGAGAATTTCTGGAACTCCCGCTGGTTTACCTACCTCAAATTCAAAGCCAGCTGGGGGCGCACCGGCAACGACGAAATTCCCTGGCAGGAGCAGTTTGCGTCCGTCACCGTACTGGACAGTACCGAGACCAATGCGGCTGAAACCTACAACAACGAGCCCATCCGCCACCTGCGCCGGCCGGCCAACCCCGACCTGCGCTGGGAGGTGGTCAACACCTACGATGTAGGGTTCGAGATGGGATTCTGGGAAGACCGGCTGACCGCCGAGCTGGTTTATTACTACCAGCGCACCACAGATGCCATTTTGAACGTACCCACGCCGGCCTCCTCCGGCTGGGCTGAGCTGAGCCAGGCCCGCAATGTCGGGAAGATCGAGAACCAGGGGGTTGAATTTACCCTGACCTCGCGAAACATCGTGGCCAAGGAATCCGGCGGATTCAGCTGGACGACCAACTTCAATCTGGGACACAACCGCAACAAGGTCCTGGAAGTAGCAGCGGCCACGCCCGATGCCCTGGCCGGCGGATTCGGCGATACTCGCGCCATTGAAGGTGAGGCCCTGAACACCAATTTCATCATCGTATATGGAGGTCTAGACCCGGCAACCGGCCAGCCGCTGTACCAAGAGGTGGACCCCGAAACCGGTCAACCCACCGGCAACCTGATCAACCAGTACCGGGAGGCCTTCGACCGCCAGGTGGTGGGCAACGGCTTCCCCGCCGTTTTCGGCGGCTTGAACAACACCTTCAACTGGGGCCGGTTCGACCTCAGCTTCTTCTTCGTATACAGCTTCGGCGGCCAGATCTACGACGATGCCGCCAAGCGGCAGCTGGGCGTCGTATCCATCAACAACGAAGGGGCCTGGAACATGCGCCGCGACCTGATCGGGAATTACTGGCAACAGCCCGGCGATCAGACGATGTTCCCGCGTCTGACCCTCGATCCGGCTACCTACGGACTGAACGGCATCTGGAACCACAACCACACCAACTGGTTGGAACCGGCCGACTACGTGCGGCTGCGCACCCTGACCTTCGGCTACAACATCCCCATCCGCTCAAACTTCATTCGTCGTTTCCGGGTGTTCTTCACCGGCCAAAACCTGCTGACCTTTACTAATTTTTCCGGATGGGACCCCGAGGTGGCCCGCGAGCGAACCAACCCGCAAGAGCGAAATGTAGGAGGTACCAATGTTACGTTCCTCACGCCGCCTCAGGAACGGGTGTACATGTTTGGCCTGGATATCGATTTTTAACCCAACGCTTACAAATTGCAAATTACCATGCGAATCAAAAGCATTTCCATATTACTCAGCGCTCCCCTACTGTTCGCTCTGCTGGTGTCATCCTGCGGGGACGAGTTCCTGGAGCCGGAAAACATTCAAACCGAACAGGTCGATAATTTCCTCCAGACCAAAGAGGACCTGTTCGAAATCATGAACAGCGCCTACCGGGGCCTGGCCGAAGGCAGCTTCCTGGGCGGGACGGTACAGATCACCACCGACCTCATGGCCGACGATGCCGATGCATCCCTGATCGCCAATGCCGACTGGCTGAAACACTTCAACCGCCGTACGGATATTTTTACCAGTACGACCCGCAATATGATGCAGACCGGCGGCTCGGTAACCAACCGGGTCAATCAGGTGATGGCCTTTATGGACCAGTTCTCGCTCACCGAATCCGAGCAGGGCCGCCTGGAAGGCGAAGCGCGCTTCCTGCGCGCGATCGGGCACTTTGAACTCCTTCGCTTGTTCACGCTGCCCTTCGGCTACACGCCCGACAACTCCCACCCCGGCATGAGCTACTACACCACCCTAGATTGGGGGGCGCGGCCCAGGCTGACCGTGGCGGAATCCTACGATTCCATACTCACCGACCTGAACCGGGCCGTGGAGTTGTTGCCCGAGGAAAACGGCAATTATGCCGACCGCTTCGCCGCTCACGGCTACCTGGCCAAGGTGTATTTTCAGATGAACGACTTCCCGAATGCTCTCTTTCACGCCGATCAGGTGATCCGTAGCGGGCGCTACCAGCTGGATACCCTCAAGGGGCGCTTCAGCCTTAGCGGCTCGCCGGAAGCAGTATTCAGCCTGATCAACACCACGGGGGATCCCGCCTTCGATTTCAATGCCGCGGGCGAACTGTACAATGCCTGGAATCCGGTCAATACCAATCCCATGCTGCTGGCCAACGGATTCTTCGTCGAAGAATCGGCTTCGGATACCACCCGGGGCCGCCTGTTCTA
>CAZFBU010000259.1:0-2790 GCA_964517175.1 uncultured Saprospiraceae bacterium | reverse complement strand
AGGTGTAAGTTTGAGCTTGCGCGAAGACCCCAAGCCCGAGAAATAGTGCAAAAATCAATACAATTCTTTTGGCTTTCATAATGTTTAGTTTTGGTTTTTATGGTACGAAAATATAGTTATTTGCCGAGCTTTCCTAAATGCAGGGGAGAATTTAGGATTATTCTATCTCCAAATCCGGAAACAGTGTCTGATCCCGACCGGGCGGCATCACGCCCAGGTGTTTATAGGCTTTCGCCGTTGCCTCGCGGCCTCTTGGGGTACGTTGTATGTAGCCTTCCATGATCAGAAATGGCTCATGCACCTCCTCAATCGTGCCGGCTTCTTCGCCCACCGCCGTAGCAATGGTGCTGATGCCAACCGGACCGCCTTTGAATTTGTGAATGATGGTCGAAAGAATTTTATTATCCATTTCATCCAGTCCGTGCTCGTCCACATTTAGTGCGGCAAGTCCGAATTTGGCAATCTCTGTATCAATGGTACCATTGCCCTTGATTTGGGCAAAATCACGGACTCTGCGCAGCAGTGCATTGGCAATACGCGGCGTTCCCCGGCTGCGGCGGGCAATTTCCTGCGCGCCCTGTTCGGTAATAGGCACCCCCAGAATATCGGCAGAACGATGAATAATGCGTTCGAGCGTTTTTACATCGTAATAATCCAAATGGCAGTTGATGCCAAATCGCGCACGCATGGGTGCGGTGAGCAACCCCATGCGCGTGGTAGCCCCCACGAGTGTAAAGGGATGCAGCGTGATCTGGATGCTGCGCGCACTTGGCCCGCTATCGATCATAATGTCAATGCGATAGTCTTCCATCGCTGAGTACAAATACTCTTCAATTACATTATTCAACCGGTGTATTTCGTCGATAAACAGCACATCTCCTTCCTCCAGGTTGGTGAGCAAGCCTGCCAGGTCGCCCGGTTTTTCCAGCACCGGCCCGGAGGACATCTTCAGGTCAGCGCCCAACTCATGGGCAATAATGTGGGAAAGCGTCGTTTTGCCCAGGCCCGGCGGTCCGTGCAGCAGCACGTGGTCGAGCGCTTCGCCTCTTTGCCGGGCTGCCGCAATGAACACGCGCAGATTTTCTACAATTTTTGGTTGCCCGCTGAAATCCTCCAGCGCTCTTGGCCGCAGGGACTTCTCAATCTGTTGCTCTTCCGAACTCAGGCGCTCTTCCGACGGGTCTAAATATGGATTCATATTTTTGTTTAACGTTATTTTTTTGCAGTAAACTTTCAAAAAACACCATCGTTCCTGTCTTAGAAGGCATTCGTATTGTATAAAACATTAATCCCTGATTTAAGAGTAAAAACCAACTGTTGAAGCCTTGTAAGACGCAATAAATTCTTACTTTTACAACTTTGGCGAAAATACCCTTCGCAGCTATTTGTTCAAACTAACAAACAAAATAAAACAAAAAAAATGAGCGGAACAAAAGTAAAAATTGAGGGCGGCAAGTTGGTCGTCCCGGATGATCCCATTATTCCTTTCATCGAAGGCGACGGCACCGGCCCGGATATCTGGAGGGCTTCGGTCAATGTATTCGATTCAGCAGTAGAAAAAGCATACGGCGGCAAGAAAAAAATCCATTGGCACGAAATTTTAGCCGGGCAAAAAGCATTTGACGAAACCGGCGAATGGCTGCCGGATGCAACGGTAAATGATATTCGCGAATACCTGATCGCCATAAAAGGGCCCCTGACCACCCCCATTGGCGGCGGTATCCGTTCTCTGAATGTTGCGATCCGCCAGTTGCTCGACCTCTACGCGTGCGTGCGCCCGGTGCGCTGGTTCACGGGCGTGCCCAGCCCCGTAAAACACCCCAACCTGGTGGATATGGTCATTTTCCGGGAAAATACGGAAGATATTTACGCCGGTATTGATTTTCAGGCAGGTTCCGAAAAAGCATTGAAAACATTGGCTTTTTTGAAAGATAATTATCCGGAGGAATTCCAGAAAGTACGCTTTGGGGCGGATGACATCAACACCGTGGGCGTTGGCATCAAGCCCGTAAGCCGCCCGGGTACCGAACGCCTGGTGCGCTCCGCGATCGAATATGCGATCAGGAAGAATCGCAAAAGCGTAACGCTGGTACATAAAGGGAATATCATGAAATACACCGAAGGCGCTTTCATGGAATGGGGCTATGCACTCGCCAAGCGCGAATTCGGTGCTACTGAACTCGACGGGGGGCCCTGGTGTACGATGAAAAACCCAAACACCGGCGAAGAAATCATCATTAAAGATGCCATCGCAGACATTGTCCTGCAGCAGGTACTGACGCGCCCCGCTGAATTCGACGTGATCGCCACGCTAAATCTGAACGGCGACTACCTCTCCGATGCGCTGGCAGCGCAGGTAGGCGGTATCGGCATTGCGCCAGGTGCCAACATCAACTACATCACCGGCCATGCTGTATTTGAAGCAACACACGGTACAGCGCCCAAATACACCAACCAGGACAAGGTAAACCCCAGTTCGGTTATTCTTTCCGGCGTGATGATGCTCGAATTCATGGGCTGGCAGGAAGCTGCTGACCTGATTACCCAGGGTATCGAAAAATCTATTATCTCCAAACGGGTGACCTATGATTTTGCACGTTTGATGGACGACGCCACCGAAATAAAATGTTCTGAATTTGGGGAAGAAATCATTAAAAATATGTAAATTACAAATGGAAATGGTGTCCGCATCATTTCTGTACATGACTATGAATTTTAAAGCCCCGGAACCCTCCTTCCGGGGCTTTACTTTTGCAAATGTAGTATTTTGACTAATTTCATGACGAAATA
>CAZFBU010000258.1:0-2795 GCA_964517175.1 uncultured Saprospiraceae bacterium | reverse complement strand
GTATCGGCGACCTTTAGTCGCCGTCTTTCTGTATCGGCGGCTTTCCTGACTGCCCACTGGCGGTAGCCGCCGCCATTCACGAATTAACAACGTCCAGAAACCTCAAATATGGCTTAAGACGGCTATCGCCGGAGGTCGGCGGCTAAAGCCGCCGTTACTTTTCCAACACATTAATCGCGCCATTTATATCATCTATACTGATCAATAGGATGGCATCTTTTATGGCTGTATTTTTACTGTCTAGCTTTTGTGCAGCTTCTAAAGCTTCGGAAGCATTGTCGGTCAAGCCTGCTTTCAGAAAAGCTATGGCATCGGTTATAAGTCGTTTGACACGAGCCTGGTCTATGGTCGGCGTGGTGTTAGTGTTGGTTTCTTTGGGCGGCTCGGTTCTTCTTGTAGTGTTATTGTCAGTAGTAGTAGGCTTTTTAGTCTCCGGTTTGGGCTGAGGCGGCGGGGTATCATCTGTATTGGAGGTAGGTAGCTCTTTCTTTTCGCCTTCCGTCGGTTGTTGAAATAAATGGGAAGAATCCGGTAGTTCTGGTCCGAGAATCATGTTATTCGTTAACGTATCCTGGGTGTTTTTGGTGCCGTCATTGACAGCAGTTTTATCGCCCTGTGTCGTATTCCAGATGGTAAAAAACACAACTGCAATGACCAAAATGCTGCCTGTAAGACCAATTGTGCTGCGGCGGCTGAAGCCGCCGTTACTTGTCGTAGTGGTTTTAGGTTGGTGGCGTTGTCGTCTTTTCTGAATGCGGTCATTTGCTTCCTCAAAATGCTGGCTATTTGGATAGTTCTCCTGAAATTCGCGATAGGCGGGTATGGTGTTGCGGCGGGTAGCACGGCTCCAGGCTTCGGCTTCCTCAATGGCACGCTGCGCGTCTATCGCCTGGCGGCGGTAGCGTCCTTTGGGAAACGCGCTCAGGTAGGTTTCGTAAGCAAAGATGGTGTGTTGGCTTTTGGCATTCCGCCAGGTGTATTCCTCCTGGATGTCGTTGATGGCGGCGCGAGCCTCTTCGGCGTGTGCGCCATTGGGATAGGCTAGCAAAAACCGCTCGTAGCTATCAATGGAATTTTCCTTTGCTGCTGCTGCCCAGTCGCGGGCTTCATCCTTTTTGAGATGAAACACAAATTGCCCGTTCTTATGTCCATCTACGCGGAGTGGCTCGCCGATGGGTGTTTGTTTGGTTTTGGCTTGCACATACTCGGTCACGTAATTGCAGAGCGCAGCCACGCCCAGCGCGTCTGTGTTTTGCCGGAGGCGATAGAGCAAGCTCTCGGCAAAGGGGCTATTGTCACCTGGCTTACCGTCAGAAACGATTTCATTACGTCCGGCGGTCAAACCCCAGCGCGAGGGGTCACGCTCGTAGCGCTTTTCGATGTTTTTTGCCATGCCTTTGGCAAAGAGTGCACCCGCAAAGCAGGAATCCGACATCAGAAAAGTATGGTGGCTATTGATGGCAGAGAGGAAGGTCTTGATTTCGCTGTTAGGAATGTACTGGTCGTGATGATCCGGCTCGGCATCTACGGGAATCCAGTAGCCCTGCCGGAAGACTTTGTCATACTCACCGTGCCCGGAGAAGTAAATCAGCAGGTTATCATTGGGCGTTACGCGCTGCGCCATTTCACGGAAGGCGCGGTAGATGTTCTGCTTGGTGGCTTGCTGCTCGTATAGCTCCTTGATGTGATTGCGCTCGAAGCGGTAGCGCTCGGTGAGCAGTTCAATCAGGTCGTGCGCGTCTTTCACGCAGTTGTACAGGCGCGGGCAATGTACATAGCTGTCAATGGCAATCACCAGCAGGTAATTGATGCCTTGCGGTAGCTTGTTGGTGATATGGGTTTCATTATTTCTGCCTGCTTTATCCTGGGGCATACTGTTGATACGCTTATTGATATTTGCTCAAATATAATAAGTTTTTGTATTTCTTTAAATAACAGGAAGGAGCTTTTATTTAGGAGGTCGCCCCGACATCTTCTTGCAGTCGCTTTATTCCCAATCGTAGCTGTCAGGCTATTGTAAATCAAAGCGCTGAGATATGTCATTGCAGCAAAGTGGAATCCTTCGCATTTTCACGCATCGAAAAAAAAGTAAGGTTCGTCGATAATAAACCATTATTCGGCTTGCTTTGTTGATTAAACGAGTGTTCATTTATAAATTTGACCAATCGTTCATTCAAAAAATGTCACCAAAAACAAAAGAACAATTTGAAGCAATCCGGCAGCGGAGTATCGATGGTATCCGGCAGGCAGCGCTGGAGCTATTTGCACACAAGGGCTACCACAGTACTTCGATCAGCAATATTGCCGAAGCGGCGAATATCTCGAAAGGATTGATGTACAACTACTTTGAAAGCAAGGAAGCGTTGCTCATTTCGATCATCGAAGAAGCTGTGGAGATGGGCGATCAATTAATCCGGGAGGCGCACGCGCACGAGGGCAGTCCATTTGAAAAGGTGGAGTTTTTGACGCGACGCACCATGGCGTTTGTCCAGAAGAACTATCACTACTGGAAACTCCTGCTGTCACTGGCTTTTCAGCCGGATGTGCAGGCGGCTCTTGCCCCGATTCTCAAGCAAAAGGAAGAAGAAACCATGCAGAAAACAGTTGCTTTCTTCGAGGAAATGGGCGTGGAAAATCCCATGCAGGAGATGCTACTCTACGGTGCCATGATGGATGGTGTAATGATTCAATACATGCAATTTACCGAGGGTTATCCGCTGGAACAAATGTTGGAGATGGTACTTGACCGATACCGGGTTTATGCCTGAACATTTTTTCGCAACATCATTCTACAA
>CAZFBU010000257.1:0-2956 GCA_964517175.1 uncultured Saprospiraceae bacterium | reverse complement strand
TTTCCGCCCATTGGCGGACCGCCGCTACAAGATAAAAGCTGAGAGTTGTTGTAAAACTCTTGGCTTTTTGTTTTTTGGGGTAGCTCGTCGGGCTCCTATCCGCCGGTTGGCAAATCGCTGCGCGCTACCAGGAATGCGCTTTCATCTCTGACCTGCAATAGCGTATCCCCTGCGCCGATGCAGCAATACGCCGGTCGAAGTACATGACATAACTGAACAAACGGGGGGAAGTCCTTTTTTCTGGTCTTTTAAAACAAATGAGCACATCTCAAGCGTGTACGGCATCTCCATTTCTGCCGCTTGCAATAATTCAAACCTGATACAGGGGGAAAGCATCAGGAGATGCAGCAATGATACATTTCTTTTTTTGATCGTACAAACGAATGTTGTAAATACCGGGGTAGTTCGGTTGCAAAAAAAACTCTGGAGGGGTTGATTTTTTCGTCTGTCTTCAGGTTATACGTACATACATCGGTTAGGTTTCGTTTTTGGCTTAGAAATTTAACTTTTTCCAAAAAAACTTCTCAGGGCGATTTCCTTTTTTTCTTATGTCATTCTCAGGACACTAAGCTTCGATTTTGAATTAATGTTATAACAGGATTTTTCTTTTTGCTGTTTTATAAGAAAAAAGTTATGAAAAACCGGTTTCTCAGGATCATCTTACTGGTTGGCTTTTTTCTACCAACAATGAGCGAAGCGCTGGCCCAAACCTGCTGCTCTGGCGGCGTGCCCCTGTCTTCCAATCTAGGACTGCCTCCGGAAGCGGGCGGCATTTTACAAATCAGTTTGCGGTACGATCTGAACGCCTTGCAAACCCTGAAAGCAGGAAAACAAGTGCTCGATGATGATTCGCGCGATCGGCGCACCCACTCTGCGCTGATACAGGTAGGCTACAGCATCAACGAACGCTTTTCCATCGATGGGCTTTTTTCCTGGGTGCAACAAGATCGAACAATCCGGCAATTTGGCAATACCGATTTCACTTCTACCAGCGGCATAGGCGATGCGGTATTTTTGCTGAAATACAAAACGCTCGCCACTTTTCAAAACCAAACCGTACTCACCACCGGCATGGGCGTGAAAGCGCCACTCGGAGCATCCGATCTGTCCAGGTCAGATGGTTTGCCGATTATTGCCGATTTGCAGCCCGGCAGTGGCGCGTGGGATGCGATCCTTTGGGGGCAACTGGTGCACGTCACTGGCTTTCGCCCGTCTATGAGCGTTTCGGGTACCGCCGTATATAGCATCAAGGGCGAAAACAATACCTACCTCGGTTCGGAAACCTACGGATTTGGCAATGAACTGCAGCTCATGCTGGGCATCAGCGACCGGTGGTTGGTGGGTAATGCGGTCATTGACCCATCCGTACTTATTCAGTTTAGAAATGTAGAACGAGATCAGTTCAATGAACAGCTTCTGCCGAATACGAGCGGCACGTGGTTGTTTGTCAACCCCGGTGTCAATTTTTGGCTCAATCCTGATTTTTCGGTTGGCGCCAATGTCGCTTTACCTGTCATTGCTCATGTGGATGGCACCCAGGTGTCGCCTACGTATCGCATCAATACGGGGTTGTTTTATCGCTTGCCGCTAAAGAAAAAAACAGCACCGGATACCGGATTGCTGTTTGGCAATTGATTTTTACTTGCAGAAAAAAATTCTCTAATCAAAAAATTATACATATATGAAAAAGCTACTTCAATTATCTTTCCTGTTGTTGTTTGCAGGAAGTTTAACCATCAGTGGTTGCTCGCAGTCCTCCAGCGGAGGAGAAGTGCCAAGCCCAAGCCCTGGCAACAACTCCAACGACTGGCTCATACCTTCGGAGCAGGTTTTTGATGGCGGACCGGGCAAAGACGGCATCCCTTCCATTGACAATCCGCAGTTTTCACCCATAGGAGAAATTACGTTTCTGGCGCCCGATGATCTCGTCGTGGGCGTGGAGGTAGCCGGCGAAATCAGAGCTTACCCGCATCCCATTCTCGACTGGCACGAAATCGTGAATGATGAGATTGCCGGATTGCCGTTGGCGATAACCTACTGCCCGCTAACGGGCACGGCCATTGGCTGGAAGCGCGAAGTGGAAGGGCAACGGACGACTTTTGGCGTCTCCGGGTTGTTGTACAATACCAATTTGCTCCCCTACGACCGCGCCACCGATAGCAATTGGTCGCAGATGCTATTGAAAAGTGTGAACGGCGAACGCATCGGCACGAAAATCGAGACCTATCCGGTTCTGGAGACCACCTGGGCAACCTGGCAACAACTTTTCCCGGATTCCAAAGTTTTGAATCTGAACACCGGCTTCTCGCGAAATTACAACCGCTTTCCGTACGGCGACTATCGCACCAATCACGATTTTCTGCTGTTCCCCGTTGCAAATGATGATAGTCGGCTGCCGCGTAAAGTGCGCGGTCTGGGTGTGATTGTCGAAGATAAAACCCGTTTTTACACCATCGATTCATTTGCCGATGGCGCTGTAGAAATAAAAAATGATGCCATAAACGGTACGGAAATTGTCCTGATTGGTAGTCGGCAGCAGAATTTTTTGGTTGCTTACCAGCGCCGCTTGTCAGACGGTACGTTGTTGCAATTTGAAAAGAATGATGAAACGAATACGGCAACCATTTTCAAAGATCAGGAAGGCAACCGATGGAACATCTTTGGCGTGGCAACCTCCGGACCTCGAACCGGCGAGCGCCTGTCGCCCCTCGATTCTTACATTGGCTACTGGTTTTCCTGGGGCTCATTTTATCCGGGTATAGACATTGCAGGATAGCAAAACAAGAAAAATGCAATCAGAAAATCTGCTGCAATGGGCATCTGCCCTGCTCCTGGCGGTAAAAAAAAACGAACCGACGCAGCCGACCGAGACGCGCCTCGCCCATTGGCGGGGCGACCTCGCGGAAGCTCTACCCAACGACGAGCAGAAAAAAGCTTTCTGGATCAATATTTACAA
>CAZFBU010000256.1:0-2961 GCA_964517175.1 uncultured Saprospiraceae bacterium | reverse complement strand
AACTATGATGAAAAAACTCTTTTTTCTCGTGTTGGTAGCGCTGCTCGCTGGTTGTCAGTCGGAGCAGGATGAAGTTGCCGACGTTATTTATATCAATGGTGACATTTACACCGTCCACCCCGAGCAACCGCGAGTAGAGGCGATTGCCGTGAAAGGCGAGCGCATTATGCAGGTGGGTACGACGGCGGAAATCGAAGCACTGAAGGGCGAAAGCACCGAAGTCGTTGACCTGGAAGGTCGTTTTGCCATGCCGGGCTTCATCGAAGGGCACGGGCATTTCTCGGGTTTGGGGCAAAGCCTGATGAACCTCAATTTTTTGAAATCTCGTAGCTGGGAACAAATCGTCAGCATGGTAGAAGAGGCAGCTAAAAATGCCAAACCGGGCGAATGGATTGTCGGTCGCGGGTGGCATCAGGAAAAATGGGAAGAATCACCGGAACAGCAGGTGCTCGGCTATCCATATCACGATGAACTGAGCCACGTATCGCCGAATAATCCGGTGCTGCTGCGGCACGCCAGCGGTCATGGTTTGTTTGCCAATAAAAAGGCGATGGAACTTGCCGGCATCACGGCGGAAACGCCCAATCCTTCGGGCGGCGAAATTGTGCGCGACTCGCGCGGCGAAGCCATCGGCGTATTCGAAGAGCGCGCCATGGGCTTGGTCGTAGCGGCTTACCAGACGTATCGCGATTCGCTTTCGCAGGAAGCGCTGCTGGAAGAATGGCGACAGGGCATTCGCCTGGCGCAGGATGAGTGCCTGGCTAAGGGCATCACCTCTTTTCAGGATGCGGGTTCGCAGGAGAATGAAATTTGGCGTTACAAGGAAATGGCGGAAAACGGTGAGTTTGATCTGCGCCTGTGGGCGATGATCCGCCACCGCTGGCCGGATGTGAAGGATCGCCTGGAAGGGCTGCCGATCATTGATGCGGGCAATGGCTACTTCACCTGCCGCGGCATTAAAACCGAAGTGGATGGGGCGCTGGGAGCATTTGGCGCCTGGTTGCTGGAGCCTTACGAAGATAAGCGCGACTTCCTCGGTCAGAATACGACGCAGGTTTCTGATGTGGAAAATATTGCCGATTTGTGTATCGAAAATGACTTGCAACTCTGTGTCCATGCCATCGGCGACCGCGCGAACCGCGAAGTATTGGACATCATGGAAGCTAAAATGGCTGCAAATCCGAATAAAAAAGATCTGCGCTGGCGCATGGAGCATGCCCAGCATCTGCATCCAGATGACATTCCACGCTTCTCAGAACTCGGTGTGATCGCTTCCATGCAGGGCATTCATTGTACGTCGGATGCACCCTTCGTGGTCAAGCGACTCGGGGAGCAGCGCGCGCGCGAAGGCGCTTACCCCTGGCGCAGCCTGTTGGACGCCGGTGCGGTGGTGACCAACGGTACCGATGCGCCGGTGGAAGACGTAAGTCCGCTGGAAAGTTTCTACGCTACGGTGACTCGCAAGCGTTTCGCACCGCCGATCATAGAATTTTTTCCGGAGCAGGCAATGACGCGCGAAGAAGCCATTCACTCTTACACGCTGGCATGTGCGTATGCGGCTTTTGAAGAAAACGATAAAGGTTCGCTGGAGCCTGGTAAGTTTGCGGACATGGTCATATTATCAAATGATCTGGCAACCTGTGCCGATGAAGATATTCTGACGACCGAAGTGCTGATGACGATTGTCGGTGGCGAGGTGAAGTTTCGGAAATAGGTGGAAGGGTTGAAGGTTGATAAGTTGAAAAGGGGCAATGCTTTTTGAGAAAGGCATCGCCTCTTTTACATTTATTTGCATTTTAAAAAAAATTCCATTACTTTTGATGCGTAATGAGTTTTGATCTGCTCGTGCGTATCAGCAGGCGCAATTTTTTTTGCCAGGCTATCTTACCAAAATTTTTTTCCAGGTTTATTCAAGATTATTGTACGTAATCGGTTTCATGCGGTTTAGCATTGCATTTTGTCGAGACGGAAGCTTTTTGATGTCCGGTTTCGCATTTCCGATTTTGTAAAAGTCGCATAACCCCTTTTTTCACGAACAAATTATAATACTATGTGGAAAACGACGCACACCGCTGCTTCAGCAGTGAATGGAAAAGTTATTGCCCTTCGCACTATGAGCACACTTTTTTGGCAAAGCTTAATTGTTTTATTCATGCTGCTCATGCTAAAAGATGTAAATGCGCAGCGCAATTTGACCCTGTATAACCTCGATGCCGTACCGCAGGCGATGTCGCTCAATCCCGGGCGGCTACCGCTGTCCAACGTCTATGTCGGCATTCCGGCGGTCGGCAGTATTTACGGAAGCTACAGCAACAGCAGCTTCACCTTTGGTGAGCTGATGGGGGGCGATGAAGGCTTTTTTGACAACAACTTCGAGGGTTTTCTCGGTACGCTCGACAATGAAAACCGCCTGATTACCGACATCAGCAATAGCTGGCTGGACTTTGGCTTTCGCATCAAGCAAAACTTTTTCAGCTTTTCCATTGGCGAGCATGTCTCTTTTCAGGCAGACTATCCGAAGTCTATTTTTGAGCTATTCGATGATGTGGCAAATGAAAACCTCAGCCTCGGCGAGTCCCGCAGCTATGCGCTCGGCACGCTGGGCTTCAATGGCTCGCACTATCGTTCCTATGCGCTGGGCTACGCGCGCGCCATCACGCCACGGCTCTCCGGCGGTGTCAAGGTCAAATTCCTCACCGGACTGAGTAATGTCTCCAGTTTTAATTACAACCTGCGCGTCACCAATGATGCCGACAACGAATACCTCGGCGTTGCGGGCAGGCTCGATATTTTTTCTGCTGGTCTGCAAAGGCTGGACAGTGATCCGGGTAGTTATTGGCGTGGCTACGGCAACAATGGGCTGGCGCTCGATTTTGGCGGTGTTTATAACCTGAATGACCAGATTGACCTCCATTTCAGCGTACTTAATATCGGCAGGATTCACTGGCGAAATGACCTGAC
>CAZFBU010000255.1:0-3141 GCA_964517175.1 uncultured Saprospiraceae bacterium | reverse complement strand
GCTGTCAAATAGAAAAATAAATTTGTCCGGGTACTATAAGTACCCAGACAGAATTGTTTTAAGTATAATTTTTTTATAAAATACTGGGTATCAATTTCATACAAGTCAACCCAATTAACAAATAACAATGTCCCATTACTTAGCTTATCATAAAATCAAACTTTCAAAAATGAATCACAAAATCACACTCACTTCGCTAATCACACTATTGATAACGGTCTGGGCTTTCGCCCAAACGGGCGTACCGCAAATCGATCCACGCATTTACGACATTGCCAAAGCCCCCTCACCGGAACGCATCGAAGCCGACATCCGCAAGCTCGTGAGCTTCGGCACGCGCAATACGATGTCCGACACCCTGTCCGAAACCCGCGGCATCGGGGCGGCGCGCCGCTGGATCAAGGCAGAATTCGACAAAATTTCCGAAGCCTGCGGCGGCTGCCTGGAGGTTTCCTACCAGTACGCCCTGGCCGAAGGCAACGAGCGCAGCCGCATTCAGGAAGACACCTGGATCGTGAACGTCATCGCCATTCAGCGCGGCAAAGTACACCCCAATCGCTACGTCATTATGAGCGGCGATATCGACTCCCGCGTGTCGAGCGCTACCGATGCCGTCAAGGATTCACCGGGCGCGAACGACAATGCTTCCGGCATGGCGGGTGCCATCGAGGCGGCGCGGGTGCTCACGCAGTACGAGTTTCCGGGCAGCATCGTTTACGTGGGCCTGTCCGGCGAAGAACAGGGCTTGTTCGGCGGTCGCTTTATGGCGGAAATGGCGAAAGAAGAAGGCTGGGACATCATCGGTGTTTTGAACAACGACATGATCGGCAACATCGAAGGTGTAAATGGTGTGATTGACAACACAACCTTCCGGATTTTCTCAGAACCAACGCCAGCCACCGAAACCGAGCAGCAGCGCGCCTGGCACCGGGTGTATGGCGGCGAAGTGGACGGACCTTCGCGCCAGCTGGCTCGCTACGTGGCGCGCATGACCGACCTCTACATGCCGATGATGGAAGCGAAAATGATCTACCGACTCGATCGCTTCGGTCGCGGCGGGCACCATCGCCCCTTCAACGACCTGGGCTACGCCGGCGTGCGCATCATGGAAACCAACGAAAATTACAACCGACAGCATCAGGATTTGCGCGTCGAAGACGGCATCGAGTATGGCGATGTCATCGAAGGCGTTAATTTTGAATATGCCGCCAAACTCACTGCGGTCAATGCCATTACGATGGCGGGTTTGGCCTGGGCGCCGCCCGCACCACAAACGGTGATGATTGGTGGGGCAGTGCGACCTTCCACACGCCTGAAATGGGATCCCGTTGATGATCCGAATCTGGCCGGGTACAAAATCTACTGGCGCGATACCACCGCGCCCCAGTGGCAATATTCCAGATTTGTCGGTAAAGAGGTGACCGATTTTACCCTGGAAAACGTGGTGATCGACAATTATCTCTTCGGCGTAGCTTCGGTGAGTAAAGACGGCAACGAAAGTGTCGTGTCTTACCCGGTTACGCTGATCCCAAGGCGTTAAGCGCTGCAAGTCATCAGATGATTAAAATTCGTCTGGTGACTTTTCCTTTTTTCTTATCTTTGGTTGTAATATCTTTTCAACCTTTCAACAAATCAACCCTTAAACCCAATAAAATGACTTTCGAAGAATACCGCCAATACGACGCCCTCGGCTTAGCCGAATTGGTCAGGAAAAAAGAAGTCACGCCCCTCGAATTGGTCGAACTGGCCATCCAGCGGGCCGAAGCCGTCAATCCCAAACTGAACGCCATCATCCACAAAATGTACGATACCGCCCGGAAAATGGCACAAACCGCCGACCCCGACGCCCCTTTCAGCGGCGTGCCTTTTTTGATTAAAGAAATCGGCATTCACATCAAAGGCGAACCCTTGCGCCGTGGCAGCAAAGGGTTCAAAAACTACGTCTCTTCGGAAGATGCCTTCCTCGTCGAAAAATTCCGGCAGGGCGGCTTTGCTTTCCTCGGGCGCACCAATGCCCCGGAGTTTGGCGTGACGCCCTACACCGAACCGGAATTATTCGGGCCAACCCGCAACCCCTGGAATACCGACAAAACCCCCGGCGGCTCCAGCGGTGGCTCGGCAGCGGCTGTATCCGCAGGCATCACGCCTATCGCAACGGCCAGCGACGGCGGCGGCTCTATCCGCATCCCGGCGGCAAACTGCGCGCTGTTTGGCATCAAGCCCAGCCGCGGGCGCATCTCGCTCGGGCCGCAGTCGGGCGAATGGTGGAGCGGCGCGGTCGTCGAAGGCGCGGTGACGCGCTCCGTACGCGACAGCGCGGCTTTCCTCGATTTGGTTAGCGGCGATGCCGTCGGCGAACTTTTCCGAACGCCCAACCCGGAGCGCCCCTACCTCAAGGAAGTGGAAACCGATCCCGAACCCCTGAAAATCGCTTTTTCTACCCAACATACCCTCGGGCACACCCTGCACCCGGAGTGCACAACCGCCGTGCACGAAACCGCCAAACTGCTGGAAGAACTCGGACATCAGGTGACGGAAGTCGAGCTGCCCTACCAGGCGACCGACCTGACCGAGGTGTTCATCACGATGGTCTTTGGTGAAATAGCTGCCGACATGCAAGAGCTGGAGGCATTCCTCGGGCGGAAGGTGCGCCCTTCCGATGTCGAAGCGCCGGTGTATGCCCTCGGGCTGCTCGGGAAGGCATTCTCCGCCGGTGATTTTGCCTACCAGAAACGCCGCTGGAACGACATCGCCCGCCGGCTCGGGGCGTTCCATCAGCAATACGATGTGCTGCTGACCTCCACGCTTTCCATGCCGCCGTTCGACATTGGCGCGCTGCAGCCTTCCGCTACCGAGAAAACCCTGCTGAGTATCGTCAATCCGCTGGGACTGAGCAGCGCCCTGAAAGCCGCCGTGCAGCCCCTGGCAGAAAAAACCTACGCCTACATTCCTTACACGCCCTTTGCCAATATGACCGGCCAGCCCTCCATGTCGGTGCCCCTGTACTGGACGCCGGAAGGACTGCCCGTCGGCACGATGCTCACCGGTGCGCTCGGGCGCGAAGACCTGCTCTTCCAGCTCGCCGGACAACTGGAACGCGCCAAACCCTGGTTTGAAAAAGTACCGGAGGTGTAGCGGGGT
>CAZFBU010000254.1:0-3177 GCA_964517175.1 uncultured Saprospiraceae bacterium | reverse complement strand
GGTGTTAAAATCGTTATAAAGGTACAATAATTAAGCCAACAGATGCTTTTAATCACAGCAATTCCTTCCTGTTTATGACGTAAGTTTACATTGCAATTGCAAATTATTTTGTATTCTCCCGGTCTGAAGAAAACGACCGTTGGTCGTCTAATGTTCAGAGGTGTACGGGTACATTTACAAAACTTACTATTTTTGACCCAAAATTTATTGAAGCGAATGCAGGACATCCGTCGTCGGCTCATTGTAACCATAGTTTTTGCAAGTATCATTGGTAGCCTGTTGCAAGCCGCCACTACGCGCTACCGTTGTATGTGGCGCGACGATCCTTCCACCTCCATGGTGATCGGCTGGGATCAGGTGGCGGGCAACAACCCGGTGCTGTATTTCGATGAGCAAAATCACGGAACGAACCTAAGCGCTTATCGCCTTTCCCGTCCGCCCACGCACATCGTAAACGCACGCGGCATGCGCAATCACTTCGTGCGGCTTACCGGCTTAAAGCCGAATACGGTTTATCATTTCCTTATCCGCGATTCGGACGGACTGAGCAAGCCTATGTCTTTCAAAACGGCGCCTAATGACCCAAAAACGCGCCTGTCCATCATTTCCGGCGGGGACTCCCGCAATCACCGCGAGGCGCGCATTAGCGCCAATAAGCTGGTGAGCAAGCTGCGCCCGCACGCCGTGCTGTTCAATGGCGATATGACCGCCGACGATAGCGCCAATGCCTGGCGGCGGTGGCTGGACGACTGGCAATATACCATTGGCAGTGACGGCAGGCTCTTCCCCATCGTCGTGGCCCGCGGCAATCACGAAGCGTCCAATGCTTCTTTGCTCGAGATTTTTGATGTCGGCAATCCCGGGTTGGTCTATGCGCTCAATTTTGGCGGCAGCCTGCTGCGCGTTTACACGCTCAACTCCATGATCCCGTCCGGTGGCGAGCAGCGCGACTGGCTGGAGTCGGATCTGCAGCAGCATCAGTATATGACCTGGCGCTTTGCGCAATACCACCACGCCATTCGACCGCACACCCGCGTCAAGCCCCAGAAAGACGAATTACTCATCCATTGGGCAACGTTGTTTCACAAATATCAGGTGCAACTGGTCATTGAATCCGACTCGCACGTTGCCAAATGGACGTATCCCATTCGCCCTTCCAAAGAGCGGGGCAGTGACGATGGATTTATTCGCGATGACGAAACCGGCTCCGTATATATCGGAGAGGGGTGCTGGGGAGCGCCGCTTCGTGCAAATGACAACGACAAGAAATGGACGCGCAACAGCGGTAGTTTTAACCAATTTAACTGGATATTCGTAGATGCCGAAAAACTGGAAATTCGCACGGTAATGACCGACATCTCCGATAATGTGGGAGAAGTGAGTGACGAAAACCTTTTTGAACCGCCGATCGGACTTTCGCTTTGGAACCCCAGCAATGGTGATGTGGTCGTCCTTCCCAAAAACAGAACCGCCCCGCCTCCGGTGGTAGCAGACGCCCCGCCGAGAAAAACGCCGAATGCGGACAATGGCGATCAAACCTCGATAGATGAGTCACCGCAGCCCGCTGCCGGAAGCGATGACGATAGCGATGGCTGGTCCAGTCAGCCCAAAATCCAGTGCGATGAAGCCGGCAATATCACTTTTCGTTATACCCTTCAGCGCAGTTGCAACGTGGAGGTACTTTTACTCGATGAGCAATTTACCGTTCTTGACCGGCTCGACCTGGGAAGCCAGGTTGCAAAAGTACACCTCAAGCAATTGAACCTGCAAAAACTGAAAAGCGGGCGATATTTCCTGGTGATCAGAGGGGGGAGCGATGTGGTTGGCAAGTATCAGGTGATGCGGTAAAATAGAACGATTGGTAGAATCCACACCTTATTTTCAATTTTTTCTGAAAATTTTAAAAGTTTTTCAAACTGCCTGCGGATACGGAGTGTTCAAAGTTTTGTAGATTTGATGCGGTAAGTATCGCAGTTGTATTCTTCTGTTTGACACGGTCATTCGCACATTATCAAAACAATCAGCATGGTTCAGTCTTTGAGTACAATCCGGGAACCAATTGAGCAGGAGCTAAAGCACTTTGAGACGCACTTCCGCGAAGCGATGCGCAGTCCGGTACCGCTATTGGACAAGATCACCTACTACATTGTGCGCCGCAAGGGCAAGCAGGTGCGCCCGATGTTCGTTTTTTTATCCGCCAAGCTGTGCGGAGAAGTGGGCGAGTCCACCTATTCGGCGGCTTCGCTGGTGGAATTGTTGCACACGGCAACGCTCGTGCACGATGACGTGGTGGATGACTCTTACGAGCGCCGGGGCTTTTTCTCGATCAATGCGCTCTGGAAAAATAAAATTGCCGTGCTGGTAGGGGATTATCTGCTGTCACGCGGTTTGCTTTTATCTTTGAAAAACAAGGAATTCCGGTTGCTGGAAATCGTTTCCGAGGCGGTGAAATCGATGAGTGAAGGGGAGTTGCTGCAAATTGAAAAAGCGCGCCGATTGGATATTAAAGAAGATATTTACTACGAAATTATCCGTCAGAAGACGGCTTCGCTCATTGCTTCGGCGTGTAGCGCGGGGGCGGCTTCTTCCACGAAAGATGAGGAAGTGATCGAGCAGATGCGGCTTTTTGGTGAAAAAATTGGCATTGCTTTCCAAATTCGGGACGACCTGTTCGATTTTGGAACGGATGATGTCGGCAAACCACTTGGCATCGATATTAAAGAAAAAAAACTGACGCTTCCGCTGATTTACGCGCTCGAAAATGCGGATCGGCAAGACAAGCGCCGGGTGATGAACAATATTCGGCTGCACAACAACAAGCCTGAGAAAGTGCGCGAAGTGATTGATTTCGTCCATCAGAGCGGCGGTCTTGAGTACGCTCGCGAAGCCATGCTCCAATACCGACAGGAAGCTTTTGACATCCTGCGCACCTTCCCGAATGTGCCCGCCCGGCAGTCGTTGGAAGACCTCGTTATGTTCGTGACCGATCGAAAAAAGTAGCGCTATCCTCCATCTTTTTTTACGCTTTCTGAAGATTTCTTTCTAAAAAATAAGCTTGGTCAAAAAAATGAATCCTCGTCGATTGATTCCGTAGTCGTGCGGTCAATTTGAAACTTATCCAAATAAATCTCCGTCTCAGGCGATGAGAGTTTTGAGCAGAAAATAGCAAACCAAATT
>CAZFBU010000253.1:0-3182 GCA_964517175.1 uncultured Saprospiraceae bacterium | reverse complement strand
GCGAGGAGGCTGGAAACGTGTGATTTGACGGTCGTTTCCGAAATGAAAAGTTTTTCGGCAATTTCCTGATTGGACAAGCCTTTGGCGATTTCCTGCAGCACTTCATATTCGCGCGGGCTAATGCCCAATGCCCGGATGCGTTGCTCGTCAATCGCGCTGCTGCCTTCTTCTTTTTCCACCACCACCCTTTCCTGATTTTTGAAAATAAACCGACTGGCAAACAAACCAAAAAGGATGAACAGCCCGGCAAACAATACAATCCGCCATTCGTCATCAAAACCGGTGAGCAGCCAGGTGTATTTGCTCAACTCCAGCAAAACCAACAACACCCCTGCCAAAAGTCCGAACCGAAGCACAATTTTTTGCACGAGCAAAATTTTTATGAAGTTAGCGACACTTGTTCTCGTCTATTCCAACTTAAATTCCAGCAAAACCAAAATACACCTTTTTTTGTTTGAGGTCACAAAAATAAACATTAATTTACTCCATCGGCTTACAATGCAAAAAGAGGTTTTTCTATTTAATACTTTGATAATAAATAGATTCCGTCAATCATTTCTATCTTTTCGGGCCGCTTTTGCAGCAAATGCGCGAAATAGTATGATGCTACGACAGACCTGGTTGCTCTTGCCCCTCGGAGCGCTGCTCTCCTGCCACGATGCCCCTCCTCGGGAGGCGGGTACCATCGATGCCGCCGGCGATAGCACCACCCTCGTCATCGTGGATGAAATCGATGAAGAAGCGGAAGAAACCTGGATTTTTCGCCGAAATGGCAAGATTCGAAACGCTCCTTTTTTTGAAAATATTTTTCAGCAAACACCCCTGGATACATTCGACTTTCCGTTCATCTCCAGCCAGCTAATTGCCGCTCTGGAAAAACAGGAAAAACTGCTCGAGCTGGTGCGCCAGAAACAAAGCCATCGCATTGGCAACCTGACCGTCACCATCGATCAACTGGAAGAGACCATCCGCATTCTGAAACAATGGCAGCAGACAAAACCGCTTTTCATTAGTCAGTACCTCGAAGCCCATCAGTTATGGGGCGAGGACCGGCAGGGCAATGTGCTGTTCACCGGTTATTTCACGCCAATCGTGCAAGTGAGCAAAAACCGGAGTGGCGCTTTTCGGCATCCCATTTATGATCGTCCGATTGACTGGGAAGGTCCCCTGCCCACTCGCCGGCAGATTGAAGGAGAACGCCTGTTCGATGGTCTTGGGCTGGAGCTGGCGTACGCCCAAAACAAAGTCGATGTCTATTACATGCAGTTGCAGGGCTCTGGCTTTGTGGAATATCCCGACGGCGGGCGGGAGTTTTTTGCTTACAATGGCACCAATCGCCACCCTTACCGAAGTATTGAGCAGTATCTGATGGCGCGGGAAGACCTCGATATTTCAACCTACTCCATCGCTGCTATCCGGCGCTTTCTGCAAAATAAACCGCTCCTTACCGATACGGTGCTTTTCCACAATCCTTCCTACGTTTTTTTTCGCCCCCAAAAAACGCAACCCAAAGGCGCCGGACTCGTGCCGCTTACCGGCGATTTTTCCATTGCAGTGGACAAGCGCTACATCCCCCTGGGCAGCGTGCTGCTGGCCGCCTATCCGGTGTACAACCGCCAAACCCGCAACATTGAGCATGCGTACCGCATCATGCTGGCGCAGGACGTGGGAGGCGCTATTCGCGGACCAGGGCACGTGGACGTTTACACCGGCGTGGGTGCTGAAGCCCAGCGAAAAGCCAGCTATCTCAAGCATTATGGACGGCTATGGCTCTTATTGCCCAAGCCTAATCCGGCGGTCTCTCTCTCTAACCTCCAATCAAATTAAAAATAATTTTAACTTATAAAAAACTCTGCATCAATTTTTGGCACGAACTTTGCCTTTTATATTAAAAAATAATTTTATCTGTTTAAATGCAAAAAAATCGAGACTAACACATTAAATATTTTCGTATATTTTATATACATTTGCTCCAAAGAGCCTTTTACGTATCACACACTATTTTTTAAACTGTAAAATGAAACACTATGCAAACCAAACTTCTACATCAGAACAACGCTTTCCCGTAACCTGATTCCGGCACGATAATTTCCCGCTTCGGCAGCGCCCGCCGGTAGTTCCTGCTATCGGTTTGGGGTAGAATCGCTTTGCCTTTCCGGCTCTGAAGCCCGCAATAGCTGCACCGCTGTTGCCCGGGGAATTTTTTGCTGCGTTCGGCGCTCACACAGCACCGCATCGCCAGGGGAAAGTATGCCCTTTTCACTTTTTTCAAACCTTTTACAAACTTAAAAAATTGACATCATGCAAACTGTAAATAACCAAACCCGTAAGAATAAATCCATTGAAACCCTCCTGCTCATTATCCTGTTCGCCATCGGCGCACTGGGATTCCTGTACACCTTTGGCAATGCCAGTGAGAATAAAGGCGAGCCCGTTGTGGGAACCGAACAAAGCGAACCGATTTCGACCATCGAAGATGCGAGCAATGTGTATTAGAAATTGTTAATTGAGAATCAGTATTTTATCTGAAATATAAGAAACGAGTAGGTGTATTCGTTACAGTAACAGGCGCAAAAAATTGAAGCTGCTTTTTAATCAATTTCGCTTTTTTGTTGTTTTGATAAAGTATCGTAAATTAGGCCTATGAAGCAACTGAAACACCTACTCGAGCGTTCCGCCTTTGGCGTCTGTAGCTACCTGGGCGAGAAAATGGGCATTGCCTCCGCCACGGTTCGCCTCTATTTCATATACATCACCTTTGCCACACTCGGCTCACCGGTGTTGATTTATCTGTTCGTCGCCTTCTGGTTGAATATCAAGCGCTACCTGAAAAGTGGCAAACGCCTGATCTGGGGGTGAGGTGAAATCTCAACGCTGCGGTTTGCCGGATTCACGCCGGATCAATTCCACATTTTGTCCGTGCTCTTCGCGCATCCCCGCCGGAAATGCGTAACGCTGCCAGAGCGTTTCTTCCGGAAATGCCTGCCCATGCTCAATGGCGGTGCGCACCGCCTGAATATATTCCTCCGATTCCTGAATCCGATCCAGCATGTCTATTTTGACGCCGGTTGCGTCGCCGTGCCCGGGGATGAGCAGCGTTAGGTTTTGCTGGTCAATGATTTGCCGGGCTTTTTCGAGCGTTTGCTCATAATCATAACTGCTGTGATAAATAAATGGAAATT
>CAZFBU010000252.1:0-3190 GCA_964517175.1 uncultured Saprospiraceae bacterium | reverse complement strand
TTCCTCCGGCTCGATAAGATATAGAGGTACTCGCTTAATTGAGAACTTTCCCTTTGAATTTTGTTTTTAAATCTATAAATTTCCGTTCCTAAACCCCAGTCATAATGAACCCCATTCGACTCAGTTTTGTGCTTCTTTTTATAGGCTGGAGCACGCTCGCTGGCGCCCAGGAAACATACTGTTATCTCTTATCAGAAAATACCGAGGCAGCAACAGACAACGCACCACCCCTTACCATCTTGCCCAATGGAAATGGACAGTCAGGTCGCTTTCGCTCCATCGTCGCGCCTGATAATTGGTGCTCGGAACTTGGCGTGGCGAACGTCTTTGAGTTTGAAGATAACGTTGGGGTGGCATTTGACAATACTACTGGGTTCATTGATTGTGCGTATACGGTTGAATTTGTGGTAAATTTCTACGAATTACCAAACAATACCTTATTTGATGCGCCTTGGATATGGCTTTTTGGTACCTCAAATGAGGATGACGGTATTTTTTTACATCGAAACGCACTTTTTGGCATTAGGGCATTGGAGTTTTGGGATGATAATGATCGTCTGCGCTCCGTGGCTTTTCCGAATATGAATACGGAAGATTGGTTCCATTATACCATAACCAGAGATTGTAACGGCTTGGTATCTGTGTATATTAATTGCCAACTGTTTACAACTTTTGATGATTCGCGTAATATTCTGAGCTTAAGACCGGAAACCGGAAATAGAATGATTTTCTTTCAGGATGATCCCGGTACTCTCTCAGCTGAAACCTCACCTGGTTTGGTAAGTAACATAAAAATTTCAAATTATGTACGGCCTGAATCAGATGTTCTTGCCAGTTGCGATTGCATTTGCGAAAGCTTAACCTCAAATTGCGATGTAGCAGTAACGATCGAAGAAACAACTTGTGATTCGACGGAAGTCGGAACGTTTGTGGAGGAGATTCCCTACGACAGCCCTTGCGGTTGCGCCTGCGACAGCACTATTACGCGTATCGTGACCCTTCTCCCGGCGGATAGCTGCGAAATGATCTGCCAGATAGACCTGGCGACGGATACGACGCTTTGCGCCGGAACGCCTTTTATGGGCAATGTGCTGGAACGCGACACCACCCTTTGCCAGCAGATCGCAGGTATAGAATGCGACACAACGCGCTGTTATAACATCACGGTCTTGCCTGCATTCGAAACGGATATGCAAGCTACTATTTGCGCCGGAGAGTTGTTTGCTCTGGGCGATTCAATGTATAACGCTACGGGAATTTACCAACAAAGGCTAACTTCCACTGCGGGCTGCGATAGCATTATAACCCTTGATTTAACGGTAGCCGAACCGGATGATATTCGGATTGATACAACGCTTTGTGCCGGTTCGACCATCGCTGGCGTCACGGTAATGAATGATACAACGATTTGCCAAACCTACCAAAATTCAATTGGCTGTGACTCTACTGTTTGTTATTTTATCCATATTGTTTCGATGACGGAAACCACAATCAGCGCTTCCATCTGCCCGGGCGAAACTTATGCCTTTGCGGGGCAAGATTATGCAACGCCGGGCACTTATACGGCTACATATACGGCAACTTCGGGCTGCGATAGTCTGGTGACGTTGAACCTGGCATTCATCGAACCGGTCGAGGAGCAACGAGATACGGCTATCTGCCGGGGTGATTCATTTTTGGGTAATCTCATTGTACGGGACACTGCGATCTGTCAAAATTTGCAAACTGCTCGCGGTTGCGATTCTACCATTTGTTATAATATCTTGGCTTTGCAATCTCAATCACTGGAGCTAATCGAGCGCATCTGCGAGGGCGAGTCGTATTCGCTGGGAGATACTGCCTACACGGAGTCGGGGACTTACACGGCGACTTTCCAATCAGCAGCGGGCTGCGACAGTACAGTGGTCTTGAATCTGACCGTAGATTCGATTCCGGTGACGTACATTGACGTACCGGTATGCCGCGATTCGATGTTTGATGGCGTTCTATTTACACAGGATACAGTGATTTGCCAAACGCTTGCCCGACCGAACGCCTGCGATTCGACGATCTGTTTGAATATTCGACTACTCGATCAGCCGAAATCAACGCTTGAGGCAGCAATTTGCCCGAATCAGATGTTTGCTTTCCAGGATTCTGTTTACACGGAACCAGGTACCTACCAATACCGGTTTTCGCAACTAAATGGGTGTGACAGCATTGTCACCATCACGTTAACGGAACGCCCAACACAACCGCTCACCATTGCCGGCGATTCCCTGCTCTGTGTCGGCGATAGCGCTTGGCTGGACGCCGGCGCTGATTTTTCGAGTTACGAATGGAGCGTTTTCGGTGAAACTCAGCAACAGTTACGTATTGATGCGCCAGGAACTTACGCCGTCACAACAACCGATTTTCAGGGGTGTACCTACGAAGGTGAGATCCGAGTAGCCCCAGTGCCGGAGCCTTCGGTGAAAATTTCGACCGTGCAGCCGCTTTCCTGCCCAGGCGCAGCCGATGCCGCTTTGCTGGCGGAAGCATCCGGAGGGCTGGCGCCCTATCGTTTTACCTGGGAAGATGGCACCGATTCGGCAGCTATTGAGAGCTTAGGTGCTGGAAGCTATGCCGTAGCGGTCACTGATGCGCAAGGCTGTGAGGCGGAGGCAACTGCTGAAGTGTCCGAGCCGCCAGATTTCGAGATTGCGATTGATACACAACCACCTTCCTGTTCAAGTTTGAGTGACGGTATTATCAGCATCGAAGCTACTGGAGTGACGGGACCGTTTTTGTATGCGCTCAATGACCGTCCGTTTCAAAACACAAATACTTTTTCCAATCTGTCCGCTGGCGAATACGAAATACGAGTGCAAGACATCAATGGCTGTGAGCAAAGCCGAACGGTGTTGCTGGAAGTGCCGGCGCCATTTACCTTGGCGGTAGAGCCGGAAGTAACAGCCATTTTTGCCGGAGACAGTGTGACATTACAGGTGATTTCGGATGCGCAGACATTGGAACAGTACACCTGGTCGCCCGCCACTTCGCTGAACTGTGCGACTTGCCCACGCGTGATCGCTACGCCCGTGGCGACAACCGTTTACACCGTCACCGCTACCGATGCGAGCGGCTGCTCTGTCACGACCACCGGTACCGTAAAAGTGGCACCCAAAGGTAAGGAAGCCTTTCAGGTTTTTGTGCCCACTGCTTTTTCGCC
>CAZFBU010000251.1:0-3195 GCA_964517175.1 uncultured Saprospiraceae bacterium | reverse complement strand
GTGCCGTCAGGTAGTGTTTCGTTATAAACTTTAGGTTCAGGCATGAATTACAGGGCTAATTTTTGTCCGTCTTTCCAGACTTCGATGACCTCAGAGGCTTTCGCGTTTTCGGTTAAGACGACAAACATAGCGTCATTGAATGCATCCTCGAACGATTTTCCTTCTCCGATGCCATTATAAAATCCTTTGGAGAAACTGATGGCAGCCGGATCTGTAATGGGTAAATTATTGCCCACGACGTACATGCCAAATTCGGAAATAACCTTCGCTTGCGCCGCCGAATAGCAGGCATTGAGAATGACAATAGTCGCAATACCTCGCAGCGACTTGAACAATCTTTGTAAAGCCGGAATAGGGACAAGCTGGGTTTGATTATCATTCGTCGTGATGGCAATGCCTTCCGTCATACCGTGACCAGAGAAATGAACGATATTAGGTTTGTCATTCATAGCACGGAGCAATTCCGAAACGGTAACCGCAAACTGAGGCAGTAAAAACTCAAACTTATCCCGTTGTCCGCCCAATTGAAGCTCATTTTTCAGGATGCGATGTTCTAAGTCGGTCTGAATTCGGGATTGATCGGCTGGATTGGCTGCCAGGAAAAGGATTTTGGTTTTCCCTTTAGCCGTAGAGCGCTCAACGACTTCGGAAGCATCTTCCACCGGCTCAGGCTCAGGAGCAGGTTCTTCGCAAAGCGCTAAAGCGGCTATTGTGATTTTATTTCTGGTTCTACTTGCTTCATCATAGCTCAGTGTGCCCAGTCTATCATCTCGCTCGAGTTTTTCCAGACGGTCTAGCAATTGGCGCACTTCGTTTTTGTTAGCCTCAGGCACTAACGTTAGCAAAGCTTCCAGGGCTTCTTTCAGGCGAGCCCGGGTGATAAGGTCTCTTACTTCATTTGCTTGCACGGGTTTATTTTTTTTCAGTTGATCAAAATTAATTCCTCTGTATTCCCCTTCCAATATAAACTGGGCAAAATCTTTGACCTTTAGGGGCGTTTTTCCATTTACCGCAAAAAATTGCAGTTCTGAATTTTGAGAATAAAGTTCCATGAATTTCTCCAACTCCTGCCAGGATGCAAAGACCTTCCCGTCCAGCGAAATTTCGGCATTGGCATTTCTGCTTAATTCTACAAAAGCCTGGCAAACTTCTCGCTGCAAGGCTCGGCAGTGTTCGGTGTCTTGACTATAAACGTTTAATTGTTTTTGCTGTTCTTCAAATTCAACAATGCACTTGGCTTTGGTGGCATTTGTGAAGCAAATACCGTTTTTCCAGTACATTTTTTTGGAAAAAGGACCGTAGCGGCTCAGGAAGTTAATCATCACATTGTCCGGCAAAAACTTCGGAAAACGGAAAACGAAAGACAAAGACAAATCTTCCAGAATAATATCATACAAGTCTTGTTCGGTCGGTTCCAGTTGATCCGGCAAGTATTGAGGTGCGATGAATACAATTCGACCATTCTCCTGATTTTCAAAGATTAGCTCAAATTTTTTCAACAATTCAACAAACTGCTTGCGCTTTTCATCGTCATATTCCGGGGCTGGTAGTTCATGTTCCAAATACTGCCAGTCAAATCTGCCTTTCCGGGCACGGAGGTTATTATTAATCAGTTTGTAAACCTGACTGGTGAGCCAGTTGGGATCAATGAATACAATGTCCTTGAGCGCATTTTCATTAAAATAAACCACCACGCCTGCTTTGTGAAGATATTGCAACAGGGAATCCTCTCGCCCTTTATCAATCTTTCCTTGCTCGCACAATTCCAGAAATCGTTGTTTGGTGATCGTTGGCTCGGCATCCTTGATTTTGCCAATTTCCTGAATGACGTTCTCGTAGGTCTGCGGAAATTTTTCTCCCAGCATGGGAATGGCGCTATTCAACCGATTGGCGAGAATCTTTTTCAGATACTTCAAATTCAAATCTTCTGCGGCACTAAATTCTGTCGTGATTGCTTCAAAAGGTTTTTTTCCCCATTCTAGTTCATTTGATCTCTTATGCTCGATAATATCGCTATGTGTTTGCACCATAACGATGGGACTTTTCTCTGCACGCAGTCGAATATTTTCCAGCCAATACTCACAGGATCGCCAGCGTTCATCAAAAGGAAGGGTTTCTTTATCGCGTTCCCGGTGCGGTTTTACATTCCTTTCATCTGTCCAAGCCAAAATATAAACTGCCTCATCGCTTAAGAAAAACTGATGTGTGGCATAAAAAATTTCCTGCCCGCCGAAATCCCACACTTGCAATTGCAACTCATCTGTTTTTACATCTGGCAGTTTTTCTTTATTCAATTCACCAAGCTGTACCCCATGCGTATATTGCTCCTGTGCATTAAATGGCTCATCTGCCAAACGCCGATAAATAGAGGTTTTTCCGACCCGACCATTGCCAACAATGATAAGTTTTGCCCGATTATTTATTACATCTCCTTTGCTTAATTCCTGAAGATAATCCCATACGCCTTCGTACGAATTTCCTTCTTCATCTTCGGAAATGTGTTCCTTCGGAATACTCGACAAAGGGTTTCCATGCAAATACAAGGTCTCCAAACTGGTTAGTGCAAGAAAATTTTCCGGCAAATTTTCCAGTTTATTATTGCGTAGATGTAAAATTTCCAGCGCTGGTAAGGTAGTACTAAAGCTTAGGTTTACAAGTTGGTTATCATTCAAATACAAAAACTGCAGCTTCGGACAATCTGGTATTTCCAATACACCCAATTGGTTACTACTGAAATCGCAGTAGGTTAATTTTGGAAAATTACCTGCCAAATTCAAGTTCCCCAATTTATTCCTACTCACATCCAACCACCGCAGGGCATCAAAACCCATCAGCAGCGTTAGTTCGCTCAGTTGACTGTCGCTTACATCCAAATGCCGCAAGCGCGGCAAACTTCCCTCAAAAGTCAGGCTTTGCAGGTTTTTATTATCACTCAGGTTGAGGTACGCCAGCGCTTGCCAGTCAGCAGGGATGGTAATGTCGGTATAGTCATTCTCGCTGGAAAAAATGCCGATCAGCTCACCCTCGGTGTTGCAACAAAACGTATTGGGATGATGATACTGCCGAAGTTCGGTGATATCCGCTTGCTTGATGAAGTTTACGCCAAAGACCTGCCTTAATGCCTGCTGTATCGCTTCCATGTACGTTGGTTTTTTGCTAAAATAGAAAGATTTATTTAAAGTATCGGCGATCTTT
>CAZFBU010000250.1:0-3269 GCA_964517175.1 uncultured Saprospiraceae bacterium | reverse complement strand
CGATGCTATTCTGCTTCCGTCGCCGGGCTGGAGGATTTTCCCCCGCGCTGCTTACTGGCTACCGGCAACCGGATCGGGCGTTGCCAGCCAAAGCCGTGGCTCACTGCCTTACCCAGCGCAATGTGTGGCGGCAGCAGGGCATTGGCGGTATAGGTCACGTTGAATGCCAGCAAGGGCGTATGGTGGCACCTCACCTTCGAGACCTGCTGGATGTTTTGAATGCTCACTTCCAGCCGCTCGGGCAGTCGCCAGCCCACGCTCCGCGCAAACGCCAGCAGGTGGGAATTGAGGATGCGCTCCAGTAGCTGAATGCGTTCCACCAGATTGCCGCATGCGAGCCAGGCTTTGTAATTTTCTTCATTGAGCGCCAGCCATTTGTACAGCCGGTAGGTCTTCGGTCGCGCCAGCATGCGCAGGTAGTACTCGTTCATCTCCATGCCGGTGATCTGCAACGGGCGGGTCTCGCCCTCCCAGTTGATGCGCCAGGATCGACTGGACAGGGTTGCTTGCAACGCTTCGATCCCGTCATTGATGGCAAAAATCGCCGCGTGATTGCGCTTCATCCGGTAGTGGATAAGCGGATAGCGATAGTGATAACGGGTTGAAAGGTTGATGGGTTGAAAGGTTGATGGGGTTGATGGGGTTGGCTGTTGGGCATTGGATACTGGTTGCTGGTCACTTGATTCGATCAGTTCTAATTCTGCCGCTAAATCCAGCTCATCGTTTTTATGGTTGTGGAACAGGTCATTCTCGATGCCCGCGAATTCTACGAATGCGCCCCGCCACTGGGATATCTGGCGCGGAAAAATGGGCAAATCGAAGGATACCTGAAGCGTCCGGATCAATGGATTGGATGGTGTTTCCATGTTATTTTTTTTTGTTTTGCGATCAATATAAAGATTACAGCGCTTTTCGCGGTACAAGCTATTAAGTAGGTGGACAGAATTGAACTGTTAATAAATAGACATGATTTACGGGATTTTCAGGATTCAAGATGCCGTAAATCTTCGATTTAGGACATCTTGTCAATCACATTAATCCTGTCAAATAAAAAAATTCCGAAGGGATGGCAATGCCATAATTTTGTCCACATAATTAATAATCAGTAAGTTAATTAAATTTATGCTATCAAAAAGTTAGTTAAATACTATAGTTTACGAAATGGTCAATTTTACAAAGCCCAACGGCGTACCGCCGGCGATGTAGCGAATGGTTTTCGGGAAAATGAAATCTTCGGGGTGTTTGGGTCGCAGAGACTGCACGAGATTCCCGTAATCTTCATCGGTCATCGCGCCGTGCCAGTCGCCGGTCATAAAGCGGAAGCCGCTGCCCCAGCCTACGCGAAGGATGCATTCCTGCTCGCCGCAGGCATCAATGGCATCGCGCATATCCTGCATGACGGTGACGTAATCGCCCAGATCGGTCGGATTGTGGGCAGATTCGGTCCAGTAGCCTATCTCATCCTTCACCAGTTTTTTGGTGTGTTGATTGATGGTGGCGAAAAGTTTGGGTAGTTCCAGTCTGGAAGCATTGCGATTGAAGTATTTCCCGGCGCGTTCGTGCAGCAAGTCGTTGTATTTGATTTGCAGCGTGGTGGAAGTCTGCGCCGGAATAGCTTCGATAAACTGGGTCAGTTCTTGTTTGATGCGCCAGGTGCTTTCGTTGCGGTTTCGGTATTCATTGAGCACGACGGTTTCCTGCACTTCGGTGGCGTCGAAAGCAGCATCGCCCACTTGCAGCAGCCGGAAAATGTCGTGGTTGGGATCACTGCCGAAAAAAGTCTTGCTGAATACGGAATCGCTCCAGCGAAAACGCCCCTTGCGGTCGGTCGTACCGAGGTTGTTTTTTTCTTTTGCCAGATTGGCGTTGGCAATGACCAGGCTGGCAAAAGCTGCCGTGCGGATTGCGCCCTTCAGGGAAGTGCCCGGCACCAGATAAGTGCCATTGCCGCTGCGAAGTTGCTCGCGAATGGGTTTGGACGTGCCCTTTCGGGTAGCAATGAGGCGCGCGCCGACGTCCGTTGCCGACAGGTCGCGCCGACGGTCTTGCAACAAAGACAGCAGCGAATCCCCTTTTTCAATACAGGCGACCCACTGCGGAAGATTTTCCTCCCCCAGGATGCCCAGCACTTTCTCGGAATCAATGACGGCAATTTTCCCTTCCTTTTGAAAATAAAGGTATTCGAATTCGCCTTGCAATTCGTTGCCGCTTCCGATGTGGACAGGGGTGATTGTTTTTATTTGAATTGTACTCATGTGCCTTTTCATTTTATTATCGGCAAAAAAATCGCTCTTCCATCGCGCCAGATCGGGTGCTCAACAGCATCTATCTCCGGTCGCAAGTCCACGATCTGTCCTTTGGTGATCGTCGCCGCCTCTTGCTGACCAAAATTGAATACCGAACCTTCGGTAAACATCATCACCGATTTCTTGCGCAAGGATAAATGGTCGTCCTCCGCCGGAGCGCTCACCCAGCCGCCGCGTTTGGTAAATTGGTAGAAACTATTAGCTAAGCATGGCTCTACTTCGCTTTTTGCTGACGGTCGGTAGAGCGAAAGCGCCATCCAGTTGGTGGCGCTTTCCGGTAAGGTCAGCGAAAAGGTGTCTCTCTCTGCTGTAAATTGCCCGTTGCCCAGTGCCCGCTGCAAACCAATGCCATTGTCGCCGAGTAGCCGCAGAACGGCGTTAAACTTTTGCCAGGCCTCATCCGGCAGGTCTTCATCTTTTTCCACAATGAAGTAGAGTCCGGCGTCTTGTCGTGTATATAGTTTTTCGAGGTAAAAAGGCTCGCTATCTGCTTCGTAGCTTACTTTCACGCGCTGCGTTACTTCTCGTGCCCAAATTTCCGGTTGTGCAGCGGATAGCAAATTGGCGAGTTGCTCGCCCCGCGCTACTTGTTCAAATTGTTCCGAATTCAGGTAGCGGATTTGTTTGAGTGCCTTGCGTTGTTTAGGATCATCCGGCTTCGGCTGAAACGAAAGTGGACGGGGCAGCCAATACCCACGCGCATCAAATGGGAAAGCAGAGCTGATCCTGATCTTCTGCAAGATCACATTAGCGATATGCGCCACCTGACCATCTGCATGCCCGGACACCATCGCTTCTTCCGCCGCCGGCGGGCTACCAAATAACTGTACCGCTGTGGCATACAGCGCCGATTTCAGCTTATCGGAATGCAGCACCGAGGCGCTGCTTTCGTACGAGCCAACCTTGCCGCGCGACAGGTGTAAAGAGGTGTGGAAGGTTAGTTTAAAAACTTTAAAGGTCATT
>CAZFBU010000249.1:0-3293 GCA_964517175.1 uncultured Saprospiraceae bacterium | reverse complement strand
GGAACAAAAGCTCGCTTTGAGCGACTACGACCGCGCCATCCAACTCAATCCCGAAGACGAGGACGCCTATATCGGTCGCGGGAATTTGTACCGGGTAATGGAGGATTATCCCAATGCCATTGCGGATGTCCATAAAGCAATCGAGCTAGATGAAAATGGTGCCTATGCCTGGGGTACGCTGGCAGAGATTTACAGCCAGCAAGGCGAAACGGAATTATTTTATCAAAATATAGAAATAGCGCTGCAAAAAGGCTATCCAATTGAGGAGTTCATAGATAACGATTCTGCTTATACACCTTATAAAGCCGAAGCGCGCTTTCAGGCACTGGTCACGCAGTATCGCAGTAAGTCGGAGGCAGCAGAATAGGCTAAGTTGTACCGGCGACCTTCAGTCGCCGATATGCTCTTGCGGCGACTGAAGGTCGCCGGTACGAGTAGCTGACAATGCTAACCTACTTATTTTATAGCAGCGATCTTTTGTTTCAGTAGCGCGGCCACGCCCGCCGCCAAAATCTCCAGGCACAAATTGACCTGCGCCAGGTGCGAGCGGAAGCACAGCACCGCCAGCCGTATCCAGAAGGTGCCGTCGATCATGGTCGAAGACAAAAATACCCGTCCGTCCTGCTGCACATACGCGATCAGTTGCTCATTGAATTCATTGGCATTACCGTCCTCCGGCACGTAGCGGTAAATCATAATTGACAAATCGGGGTAGGGTCCGACTTCAAAGCCCAGTTCCTGCACGCGCTCATAAAAATAGCGACACAGCCAGATCTTCTCCGCCAGCGCGGCGCGAAAAGGCTTTAAGCCTAATAGATGCAGCGGTAGCCACATGCGCAAGCCCCGGAAATGCTTGGTCAGTTCGGGCGAAAGATCAGCGGGCGACAACTCATCGGCGAGTTTGAGGGCATCCTGCATGTAGTTGGCAACGTAGCGATGGGTTTGGAAAGTTGCTTCTACGTTTTTGATCAAAATGGCACCCAAGCCGTAGGGCAGAAACAAGCCTTTGTGCGGATCAATCGCCAGCGAATCGGAGCGTTCCACGCCTTTGAAAATGGGCTTCATTTCATCCAGTAGCATAAAAAATCCGCCGTACGCCGCATCAATATGAAACCACAAATCGTATTCCTCCGCCACATCGGCAATCGCATCCAGCGGATCGACTACCCCCGTGTCAGTTGTACCCGCCGAAGCGACAACGAGAAAGGGCCGCAAACCGGCTGCTTTGTCGCGCGCCACCTGTTCGCGTAAAGCGTTGGCATCCATGTGGTAGGTCTCGTTCATCGGCACGTAGTGGATTTGCGCTTCGCGCAAGCCGGCAATGCGTAGGGCTTTCTGCACACAATGATGCACCTGATGCGTGAGGTAAATCACCGCATTTTCCACATCTCTGGATTTGATATTTTTGAAATCACGAGCCGTGGTGATGGCAATTAAATTTGCAATCGAACCACCGGAAGCCAAATTGCCAAGCGAACCTTCGGGGTAACCGATCAAATCGCACATCCAGCGGATCAACTGATTTTCCATGCGCACCGCGCCCGGGCTGCCGAAGAAAATACCTGCGTAGCGATTGGTCACCGCCGCCAGATAATCGCCCAGCGCCGCCGGAAAAATGCCACCGCCCGGTACATAACCAAAATGTCCGCTGCCCGCGGGGTTCAAGCCGATATTATCCACATTTTCGCGCAAAGCGTCGAGGAGCTCCGGCATTTCCCGGGGTTCTTCGCCAATCTCCAGTTTTAATAAATCCTTGCCGTAATCCTCGGAAACCGTGTAGGTTTTGGCGTCGTAGATATGATCGAGAAAGTCATCGGCGTACGCTTGCACGCGGTTGTTCCAGGCAGCGCGTTGCTGGGAAGAAGGTTCGAGTTTACGCGATTCTTGTTCGAGTGCTTTTATTCGTTCGAGCATGGGAGAAAGGTTCGAGTGTTCAAAAGTTCAAGGTTCAAAAATACAAAAATCAGCCATCTGCGAAGCGGCGTTTTTGCAATTCTGCATCGATCATATCCCCGACGGTATCCAGGTGACCTTTGCCTTTGAAAAATTGGCGCATAAAAAGCAAGCCGAGGAAGAAGAGAAAAAAAGAAACCGGAAAAAGCGTGAAGCAAATTGCCGCGAGAAATTTCCACTGCAACAGATCGAAGATAAACCATGCCGCCAGCCAAATCGGCGACCAAACGGCTACTTGTAATAAAAACTTCTGTACTTGTCCGAATAGCTGGTTTTTAATTTCCCATTGTCCTTTTAAGCGAATGAGCTGTGCGGTAGTGAAATATTCGGCTCCGACCGATTCGAGGTAGGAAAGCTCGTCGGCAGCGCTCTTTTCGAGGTGGTTGAGAATGCCGTCGGTATTACGGGGCAGGATTTTCATGGCAAATTTGGTTGAAGATTAAATTCTTCAATGTAAACTACTCGTACATCATTTTGTTGCACTAAATTGAGTTTGTAAAATGTAAAAAAACGTATCCGTGTCTGTGCTATCTCCGTCTGTCAAATATGTATTGGGGGCTATTTTAACGATTCCATTATTGCCTATTTTGTACGTGCAGGGCAAGAGAATCAAGGCGAAAATCCCACTCTTGCCAGAAGCAAGTGGCCCGGAAGGAAATGTGACAAAAGACAGTCATAAAAAGCTTTCTTTATTGGCAATTGGCGAGAGCACCATCGCAGGTGTAGGCGTGGAAACACATGAAGCGGGCTTCACGGGGGCACTTGCGAGAGCATTGAGTACGGCACTAGAGGCGGGTGTTAGCTGGAGCGTATATGCTCGAAGTGGCTACACGGCACAGAAGGTAAAAGAGAAAATTATCCCAAAAATTTCGGAAAAATCAGTTGATTTGATTGTGATTGGGCTCGGTGGGAATGACGCTTTTTTTCTGAATAGTCCCTGGAAATGGCGCAAACATATCCGTGAACTCATAGATGCGATTCGACAAAAGTTCAAGGATACTCCTATTGTTTTTATGAATATGCCGCCCATCAAAGCATTTCCGGCATTTACGCCATTAATAAAATTTACAGTTGGAAATCTAGGTGAAATTTTAGGAGATACTTTGGAAAGTACGATTCGCGATCAGCAAAATGTCTATTTTTATGCTCGAAAGGTGACGCTGAAAGATTGGATAGAGCGACTAAAAATAGATGCGAATCCAGCTGCTTTTTTTAGCGACGGTGTACACCCTTCCCAACTGACGTACAAAACATGGGCCAAGGATATTGCAACATTCATCATTAGCGAAGATAAAATTACAGATAATCTATTTGAGCAAATTCCTCGGTGAGTTTATTGT
>CAZFBU010000248.1:0-3323 GCA_964517175.1 uncultured Saprospiraceae bacterium | reverse complement strand
GTGCGCTCGCAATGTTCATCCAAACGCAAGGTCACCGGGTTGCAGGTGACCGCGTCGTAATTAACCGGAGGCGTCGATAATATTTGAATATTTACCGTCAGTTCAACGCCATTGAAGCTGATTTTTACCGGATAAACGCCGGGATCAAGTGGACCATTACCATCCACGTCATAAAAGGCATCTTCCGATGAGACCGGAAAACAGTATTCTACAAAAAGAGTATGATTACCAGCTAATTGGCTACCCTTGAGCATAATCGGCAAATCAGTGGCATCTACTAAATCACCCCAATCGATGACTACTAAATCCGGATCAAGCGGAGCATCCATACATCCCTGCAGGTTGAAACTGTAGCACAATTCTACTTCCCCATTACACGCCGGAATCGTGTATGTCTCGCTTTCCGCTATAATGCCGCAGCCAACGGTGAACATTGCAGGTACAATTTCACCATTTTCATCATTGCAAACTACATAACAGGCATTAGCAAGATCACCTATGCCTTTAAGTCCATCCAAAATGGGAGTGATAGTATTCGAACCATTTGCAACGAGAGTATTTTCAAGTGCCGTCACAGCATCGGCATGTGGAAAATCTGTGCGATAATTTAGGGCATAAACATGATAATCACCATTGGTAAGATTCATAAACAAGCCCGTCATATTCACTTCCAAAATGTTATCCGTTGCCGGATCAACCAAAATATAAACTTGCTTCTGACCACTTGTACCACCCGTCATAAAAGTACCTGGCTCTGATTGTGCCAAAATCGCGCCCGCATTAACATTATTATCATCTGAAGCCGCGAGCGGTTCCAAGTCGGCAAAAGGAAAGTCTTCAGCCATATCGTCAGTACAATCACAGAAAGCCTCGCCCTGTGGATATCCGCAAAGAACTTCTGGCACTTCTACGGTTATTGGAGCACCTACATCCCCATTATCTTGCTCTTGAATGATAACGGTCTTTACTTCACCCCCCGAACCTGAGTGGGCAAATGGTCCGAAATTACCGGTGCCAAAAAAGGGGAAATCCTGATAATTACTTCCATCAAGTGCTGTTCCGTCAATACTAATGATACCTTCCGATAAATTAGTTTGAACCTCTACAAAATATTGATACTTGTCATTGTTAATAGTACAAACAGCCGCAATATCCAATTGAGGAAGTGCTCTAATATCATCAATTTGACCTGTTGCATCGGTGAAGTCGGTTGCAGAGGCTTGCAAAGCTAGCTGAGTATTTGCCATGGTAGGCGTAATAATAAAAGTAGCACAACCATTGACTGCCGTTGCAGGATTAGGGTCCTTGATGATAGCATTAATAAACATTCCTGTAACAGACAACGTAATGTCACCTGAAAAGGAATTATCAGAGGCGCAAACCTCTACCTCAAAAGAGGAAGCCATATAGGCAAAATCTGGTAGTGGAGAAAAACTCAAGGATTGTCCTTGAAGGTAAAGTGATAAACTTGATAAAGCTACCAAGATTAAAAAAGCCTGTTTTAGATACATGTAAATCTTTTCCATGCGATTATGTTATTGTTAGTTTTTACAAATAGAAAAAAGAAATTAGGTCGCAAAATGTTATAAAATAGGAAGATGGCTCTTTTGCGCATCTGTTCGTTATTTGAATGCAAAAGACCATAAACGGTGATCGGTGGAGAAATTCCAACCTAAAACGATATGCTAACTTGAAAAGAAGAAAAAATGAGGAAAGCTTTTGAAAGAGTTTCAAGTGTGTACCCTCATTCTTGCAGACAAAAAACTGGCACGTTATTTGTCAGTTTCTTCATGTGCATTACGATTTGTTAGCGTCGCGAAATATTTATGGTCGTCTGTACAAATAAATTTATCGAATGACCCGCACAATCACGGATCAGCCAAAAAATTTAAAAAAAGGGTAAACACTTTTACATGCCAAATATAGCTATAAAAAGCTATGTAATCCAAATCTTTGGCAAGAAAAAATTGATTTAACAAGAAACCTGATTGCTAAATGGTGTACAGCACCATCCGTTGTTGCTTGCCGCGCAGGAGCAAATCCCCGATTTTCCGGGGCGTGAAGGCATCCGGCGGAAGGGTAAGTTTTTCGAGCAGGTATTGCGACAATAAAATATCGACGCCAAACTGGTTGCATTCATTCTGGATGCGGGAAGTGGTGTTGAGTACATCGCCGGAGAAAGCAATGTCGCGCTTTACAATGCCCAACTCGCCCACCATAACGTGCCCGTAGTGCAGCCCCGCTTTGAATTCCGGCTCGATGTTGTAATGCTCCTTGTAATAAGGTATTTTTTGGGAGAGGGCTCGCTGGATATCAAAAAAACACCGGATACAATTGCTGTTTTCCAGTCCTTTGCTCATTTTCCAGCTCACAATGATTTCATCGCCAACGTATTGATAAATTTCGCCCTTTGCATAGAGGATACTCGGCGTGACGTGCTCGAAGATGTCTCTCAGAAACCGGAAGTACCGCTCCTCCCCCAGCCGTTCGGCGATGGTGGTGGAAGCGCGCAGGTCGAGAAACATAAAAATGCGCTCTTCGCGCTTGGGTCGGAAGTATTTGCCCAGCAAAAATGCCCGAAATACGCCGGGTCCGTATTTGTCATTGATGAGCAGGACGATCAGCGTGAGCAATACCAACACGAGCCAAAGAATGAAGTTTTTGACGTAATCGACACTGGAAAAGTACAACAGCACCACCCGCGACACCTCATCGGAAAAGAAGGATTTCCCCAACTGCTGACTGAAAAAATAGGAATTTGTGAAGTAAACGATAAGGAGCGAACCCAGTGTATAAGTCGCCAGAATGAACAGCAACGCCAGTCCGTAGGGCTTCGTGCGCAGCCAATGTTCCATAAGCCCCACCAACGTAGTGCCCCCCGCAATGCCGCCAATGATACCTACCAGCAGGCTGGTTTCAAACATGATGGGTACATTCATCTGATCCTGCGGAAAGTTGTAACTCACCAGCACCGTCCATTCGTAGAGGAATTTACTGACGGAAAAAATCGTCCAGGCAACGGTAATGTAAAGAACTTTTACCGCCTGGGGTTTGAATTTTTCGGAGCGGAAGGTGTTCATAGCGTTGTGGCTTGGTAGTTTTCGTGTTATAACAAGTAATGATACAATGGCCTTCGGCTTTATCTATCCGAAAGAGATGCTCCGTAGGAATCATACTGACCTTCGGGGTCAATTGGAGCTACCTTTATATTTTTTTAATAATCAGTGATTTACGGTTTTTGCACTAAAATAATTATGCCCGCTTACTTACTTCATATAATAAAAAAACAAAAACGCCACCAGTACGATCAGCGCCAATTCCAT
>CAZFBU010000247.1:0-3495 GCA_964517175.1 uncultured Saprospiraceae bacterium | reverse complement strand
CAACTTTGCTGCGCACTAAACAGCAAAACAGCCAGGAGTAAGTTTTGTATTTTAAACATGCCAAAAATGTTTTTAGCGTTAATAAATTCGCATTGCAAGGCGACGGTTTTTTAGTCTTTCACTCGCCAGGGCGGAAACTTCCGGTTCTCTGCGGCATGATACAGGATGATTTGGTTGCCTGCCGGATCTCGCAGTCTGGCTTCCCGCCAAAGCCACCTTTTGTCGGTCGGCAATTCGTCGAAAGTAATGCCCCGTTCCTGTAATTTGGCAACCGTTTTATCCAGCTCATCGCACTCGAAATACACATACGTACCCTCGCCCTCCGGCAGACGTTCCATCCGGTGAATGGAAAAAGTCGCTTCGCCCGCCAGGCATTCAAATCGCACATAATCGGGCAGCGCTTCCACGATGAGCCGGAAGCCCATTTTTTGGTAAAAAGCGGTAGCTTCGGCGACATCCGTGGCGGGCAGCGTTACCTGGTTGAGGTTCATAATATGGTCTGTTTTCCGTTTTACAATTCACACAACTGATCAGAGCCAATGCCCAGCGGCTTTACCAGGCGATTGAGAAAGTTTTCCACCGAAGCGGCGTAGGTGATTTCAATAATCTCCCGATCCGTCCAATATTCTCGTAGGGCATCAAACGTCTGGTCGCTCACCGCCACCTGTTTGGTCAGCTCTTCTACATAAGCCAGAGCCGCCTGTTCCGACGGCTGGTAATGTGGGCTGTGGCGAAAGTCAGGTAATTGCTGGAATTTTTCTGAAGGGATATCCAGTTGGCGGGCTTTCTTCGAGGAAAGATCCATACAAAACGAACAGCCATTTAAAGTCGCTACGTAGGTCTGAATTAGAATGTGCATGCTGTCAGTTAGCGAATGTCGTTTTTCCATATCTAGCATCCGCTTGACCAGCAGCATAATTCGGGGAAATCTCGCATAAATCACTTTGGCTACGGTGGTAACCTTGCCCACGTCCTTGCGGATGAACCAGAATCCCAGGCGGACTAGAATACTTTTTGGACGATCAATCGGGTGAATTCTCGGGTGCATAAAGCTAATTTTTTTAAATTTAGGTTAAATCTACTAAAATTTTAAATTTAGGTCAAGTTTACTAATGAAAAAAACACCGGAAAAAATTCTCGACGCTGCTTTGGAGCTTTTTAATCAGCACGGTCTGAACGTGGTCACCTTGCGGCAAATCGCCGGGCATTTGCAGATCAGCCAGGGCAATTTGAATTACCACTTTGCCAAAAAGGAAGACATTATCCAGGCACTTTACCAGCAATTTGCCCAGGCAATGGAGCAGCGGGTTCAGGCAAGATTGAGCAATGAGCAACTTGACCTGGAGCAATTGAATGACTTTTTACGCAGCATCATGGAGCTTTTTCTGCAATACCGTTTCGTCTTTCTCGACTTTGCCCGACTTATGCAGGAGCATCCGGAAATTAAAGCGCACTATGTGCAACTGGTGCAACAAAGAATCGATCAGTTTTCAGCCCTGCTGCAGGTATTAGCGGAGAAAGGTATCCTCCAGCCCGAAGCCTTCCCCGGTCAGTTCCGCAATTTCTACCGACGTATGCAACTGCTGACCGATTTCTGGATTTCCTACAATGTAATTGAAGGCTCCGGGGACGATGTTGATATTCAGGATTCTTTTCTCCGCATGATGCAGGAGATGCTGTTTCCCTATCTGAGTGAACCCTACCAACAGGCTTGGGCAGCGCAACTGTCAGGAAGCTGACTGCAATTGATAACCGGTTTGTTTGGTTGTAGCTACCTTTTTCTGTTGCTGCTTTTGATGCGCTCGTTCCCGAAAATACAGGTAGAGCGGCAATGCAGAACTCAAGCCAATGCTCAGGTTTAGAACAATAAAATACAGCATCTTGGGAAGATTTTTGCCTTTTTTATCGTACCTCATAAACACCCAAAAAATGAAAGAAGCAATCAATAAATCGGAGGAAAAAGTGGACGATGCTTTATTCTCAAACAACTGAGCGACAAAGAGCGGAAGATCTACACCACCGCTTTCCTGAATGAAACCATAAACGAAATACAGCGGAACGAAAGTGCCGACCACAAAAGCCAGCAAATAAAAGGTGCGTAGTCCGACGCTTCGGGGCGATTCCAATTTTGCCTGCGCTTTGAGTTTGCGAGGGTGGGGCTTGCCGTGCTCGACGTAATGGGCAAAGTCTTCCGCCAGTTCTTGTGCCATTTGATTCATTTTTGATTGCATCAGGGCGGCTAAAATTTTTGCCCAGCCTTTGAATACAAATTCCATATGCATACGCAAGAGAGTCTTCTCGGGACTTACTTCGTGCAGACTCCAGGCGTTTTTTCCTGTTTTTATAAAAATAGGCAAGCCTTCCGTGATGTCGTATGCCAGGCTAAATTCTTCATCCGAATAATGGGTGAGCTTCTCCCGAAGGTTGCCCATCGTGGTCTGGCAAGCCCGCTCGTCACATTCGACGGAGGCTATAGGGGTTCCTTGTCCCTCCGAATGATTCACGCTGGATGCCCAACGGTCCGGATGTGCAAAATCGTGCCCGAGAACTTTCCAGGCTTCCTGAATGCTGCTGTTGATTTCGATTTCTTTTCTGATGACCATAATCTTTTTTGTTTGATTTTGATACAAATATCAGATCATCAACCTGGAAATCATTTTCCATTTAGCTCAAATGCTTGTCCATTTGGCTTTGCCGAAAGGCAGAAGGCGTAGAGCCGACGTGTTTTTTGAATGCTTTATTGAAAGCGGAGGGAGAACCGAAGCCGCATTCGTAGGCGATGTCGGAAATGGCTTTGGATTCAATTTGCAGCAGTGTTTGGGCATGTGCCAGCTTTTTTTTCAGGATGTAACGGGCTGGACTTTGATCAAAGACAGCGGTAAACTTACGTTTAAAAGTAGCCTCACTCATACCGCACAAAAACGCCAGTTCGGCGATGGTGAGATCGGAAAAAATATTTTTTTCGATGACCTCCCGAAAGTCGTACTCATGGGGCAGAAAAAGGGCATTGACAAACTCGGTTATGGAGTTGGATTCTTCTGATTTGCTAAGCAGGATCAGCAGCTCTTTCTGTTTGTTGATAATCAGATTTTCATCGGCAATCGACGGATTATCGAGCAGATAATTCAGGCTATCCATCAGGGAACGTATCATCGGGTCAATCTGGACTTTGGACACCGTGACGGGGTTTTGAAAATGCTGCAAGGACAAGTCACTTTCAAAATAGCTTTTCACCATATCCGGATAGAAAAAGGCACCCACTACTGAGACGGTTTCGGCAGGCACGTTTGCATTAACCGACATGCTTTCCATGAGGTAATTGCCACACTGTGCCAGCATGCCATCGCCTTCCGAAAAGTGCAGGAGATTAATGGGCGTGCGGAACTGAAAAGCCCCTTTGGTCAGGAACAAAAAGCAGGCTTCATCTTCAAAAAAGACCTTTGGCGCTCGTTTCATTTCAGCGGACAGAACGAGCCGCTCAAACATGACTTTTCC
>CAZFBU010000246.1:0-3552 GCA_964517175.1 uncultured Saprospiraceae bacterium | reverse complement strand
GTCGCTTTCACCTGGAGTTTGTTCTCGAAAAAATTGTTGTTCATTTTGGCACGACCGTAGCCGTGGGGCGAGAAAAAATAAACGACTTTACCGTGCAGCGCAAATTCTTCCGGCGCGTAGTTCGCTTCTTTGAGCAGGGAAACGCGCTCCGCTGTCGGCTCCGCCGCCAGGAAAGTGAAATACAGGCGGTTGGTGTCTTTATCTGTAAATGGATTGTTTGTCAACGCATGGGCGATTTCCTCTGCGGTGAGCACCAGCGTCGGCACGTGAAAATCATATCTTTGCTGAATGGCAGTTTCGATATTTCGGGCGAGCGCATCCTGGTCATTTTCGGCAGAAGAAAAGGCGATATTGCCACTTTGGATGTAGGTTTGCACCTGCGCAAAGCCAGCAGATGCAAGCAGGGCGCGCAGGTCCGCCATTTTGATCTTTTTCTGTCCACTCACGTTGATGCCGCGCAGCAGGGCGATGTAGGTTTGCATGATTGGGTCGGGTTTAGGGTGGAATAATATTCAAATGTACAAAATAAAACACCGTCGGAAAAGCCTTATCTTGCGCCTGAAAATTCGAACCGAATGATGTATACCTTAAGCCAACAACGCTGCTGACACGAACACGAAAACCTCCTCTCATTTGTTGAAAGGAGGTCTCGAAAAGGGTAATTCGCTTTGTTACCTTGAAATCAAAAAGCGACCATGCGTGAGGATATTTCCTTGATTTCTCAACTGGTATAAATAAATACCTGGTTGAAGGTTATCTGTGTTCCACTGTATCGTGCCTTCTGGTTGTTCCAGTACAAATTCCTTCAAAATTCTGCCATTTACATCAATGACTTGAATAACTCCGCTTGAAAGATCGTATTCTGTTACATCAAAACTGAAAGTAACCACTCCATCCGTAGGATTCGGGAATATACTGATGGGATTTGTTTCGGCAGATGATTCCAATAACTCATTTGTTGGATTATCAAGATTTGATCTTTGCTCTACTATTTCATCTGATAGCAACGCTGTTTCAGGAATGTAATTATAGTCATAGAAAAAATTCAATATGCCTTTTGCTTGCACACCGGCACGACGATGATTACGATCGGCAATTTTTACAAGAATCGCTACTTCTGTTTCGTTGAAATCAGCAATCGTTCTACCTTCTTTCCTTGCTTCTGTAATCAAATCTGTCAGGGCGCGGTAATCCTGATAGGCAGCCTCTTCACTGGCGGACAAAGAAAATTTTGCAGGAATCTGCCGAAGAACATTTTCAGCTTCTTCCATATTGCCTTCTTGTAACCAGCTTTCTACTATCTGATATTGAGCAACCAGGCTCATTTTATTTTCCAGCCAGGTTATGATCTCTTTGAAGTTCAACTCTCCGGCTGTTCGGTAATGGTGCAAAATAACATTTGCCGAAGTGTGCATATCACGGATTTCCGAGGCTAATTGCCCCTCTAAAATAGTACGCTCCGTAGATTCATTTCGAGTAACATTTTGTAATTCTTCTATCTCATTGCTTGAAAAAAGTACTCGTAAATTATCCTCTTTGGGCAAGGCATCTGGATTTGCCCTCAAAAGATTGAACAAAAAATCTCGAGAAAATATTTCCTGCTTTTCAATAGCTTTTTCTATGACAATACTTGAAAGCCAGGGTGAAATGGACAGTAATTTCGCTTCTATTTCTGTGGCATCTTCATCAGATGCGAAATCAAGGATACGAATGAGTTCTTCTGTATTACCATCATCTATTTTTTCATTATAAATGCTCAAATTTTGATCATAATCAGCTCTATTCTGGTTATATTCTTCTTCAAAAACAGTCAATTGCATTTGCGTCATGGAACTCATGGAAAGTGTAGATGAGCAAGCGTGATTTGCGCTGGCAGCATTCCTGGTGACACTAAACACATTGACCGGGTATTCGGCTGTTCCAGTGCCATAATAGTAGCGTACTTTTAGACTACTTTTGTTGCTAAAATCGGAACCAACCGGGGAAGAATTTAAGCTAAACGTATTCCCTGCTGAATAATTAGAATAACCCTGATGTTCCTTGATTCCCGATTCCGTACTTCCAATCATGGGGTCTTTGACTACTGAAAAGTCATAGCTGGTATTATTTGTATTGGTATTGCATAAATATTCCAAGCCGTATATGAATGGATTTGTTTTATCGACGTTATCTCCGTAGGCTCGATTGGCAACATCAAGTCCATCAAAATCATTGTTGTAAATTCGATTGTACAGGTCACCGGTATTGTAGCAAATAACACCCGTTGGAAATGGACTCAGCGTTTGTGAAAATCCATTGAAATTATTTTCTTCCACTTGATACCCGGTGCTGTTATCCAGGTAAACGCCGTGGTTGTAGGTACTGGTGCGATATTGCCCAACGTTCACGGTACAACGCGATAGGAGTATATTATCCATGCTCCCGACATATACGCCTAAAGCATTATTACTAAAGGTTGCGTCATCCACCGTGATCGTATTGATGGAACCTGCAGCCGTAGAATAAATACCTCCGGTAAATCCATCAAAAGTGCAGCCATTGCTTACGTCGAAGCCAGCTGCGATTGTATAAATGGCATATTGCTTATTACTCACCGGGCTGGCATTTGAGAAGGTACAATTTGTAAATGCTACTCCCCGAACATCCCAGGCAGTGACCATTCCAATGTAGGTACTTTGCGGATAGTCAGCCGTCAACTCAAAAGTACAATCCGTAAAATAACTCAGATTATCACTCAGCGTGTATTGCATAAACTCCACTGAACGGCGGTTGTTACGAAATACGGCATCATCCGCCTGAATGATGGCCCCACCTAAACTACCATTGCCGTTTGTACCGGTGGTAATGGCATTGTTGGCGTACTCGATAATGGCACCATTGAGTAGCTCCACAACGCCCTGATTGGCGGTGGTTTGTGCCAATGTTGGATCGCCGAGGACTTCGATGCCGGTCCAGTAGTCTCCGCAATTCGGCGAAGCTATGGTAATCTGCCCTCCATCAACGATCAATCTTGCTCCTTTTTCTACAATTATTTTACCTCCTGGCGGCATGATTACAACACACTCTATCGTCAGGGTACTACCGGATTTTACCGTTACATCCCCGTAAACGACTTTGCCAAACGCCCAGGTTGTATTGGTATTAATAATGATGGATTGAGCAGCACTGTAATCTACTTTCAGCAATTTAGAACGCCAGCTTCCGATTAATAGACGATGCATATGTGCAATTTGTAGAGGTGAAAGCCAATTACGCCAACTTCTCCAATTAGCCATGATGTTTGTAGAACAATCAGCATCTACACCAGGATCGCAACCTCCTCGAATATCATCATAAATATCCGAAAAGAGATTTTGTTGGCTAGACAAGTCTGTATGATGTAGTCCAAGATTATGACCTATTTTATGCGTAAGAGTTACCCCCTGTTCTTGAACCTCATTGGGGAAATCAGGGGTACCTAAGTTATTGATATAATTCGTATAAAATCTATTTAATAAAACGAAATTAGTACCTTCTCCAAGGTAACCTGGTCCACATCCAGCCCATCCTAGT
>CAZFBU010000245.1:0-3564 GCA_964517175.1 uncultured Saprospiraceae bacterium | reverse complement strand
GCATGTTTGATTTCCCGAAAAAATAAAGATTCTTTCCCATCATACTAACTAGTGCGACTAGTCCGAATTATTTGACAGTAGTTATCTCACTTTATCTATGTGATCATTGCAGCTTAGCTGATTGTCGATAATTCATGACTTGATCCACCAGAACGAAAGCGGCAGCGTGACCATTTGGGTTCTACTGTCGCTTTCTTTTCTTACCTAAACCAACTTAACAATGAGCAAGAAATTACTTTTATTTTTATTGGTAATCACTTCCATATACACACTGCCCGCCCAAAACAGCTCTGCGCTCTTTGGCTCGCTCCGGGCGCGGCAGATCGGTCCGGCAGCCATGAGCGGTCGGGTGAGCAGCATTGCCGTGGCAACCGACCAACCCGAAATCATCTACGTTGGCTCGGCAAGCGGCGGCATTTGGAAGTCCAACAGCGGCGGCACAACCTTCCGCCCGGTTTTTGACGAACACACCATGTCGATCGGCAAAATCGTCATCGACCCAAACGATAGCGAAACCGTCTGGGCAGGCACCGGCGAGCAATGGGTGCGCAATAGCGTCTCGATGGGCAACGGCGTGTATAAATCCACGAATGGCGGCTCCCGCTGGGAACACATGGGCTTGGAACGTACCGAGCGCATCAGCGATATGATCGTGCATCCGGAAAATTCGGACGTCGTTTTCGTCGCAGCCCTGGGGCACCTTTGGAATGCCAATGAAGAACGCGGTATTTTCAAAACCAGTGATGGCGGTAAAACCTGGAACAAGGTACTCTACGTGGACGAAGATACCGGCTGTACCGACCTGACCATCGACCCCGAAAATCCCGACATCATCTACGCAGCGATGTGGAGCCACCGGCGCCTGCCCTGGACGTTCGATTCGGGCTTTACCGGCGGCAGCGGCTTGTACAAAACCACCAATGGCGGCGAGACCTGGGCGAAAGTAACCGGCAGCGGGCTGCCCGAAGGCAAGCTCGGTCGCCTGGCGATCGAAATTGCGCCGTCCAACCGCAACGTCATTTACCTCACGGTAGAATGCGACGATGCGAAAAAAAACGGTTTGTACCTTTCAACCGATGCCGGCGAATCCTGGAAACTGGTCAGCAATGAATTCAACACGACGGTTCGTCCGTTTTATTTTGCCAATCTGAAAGTGGACCCCCAAAACGACAGCATTGTGATGAAATGCGGCTTGCAGGCAATCATCAGCGAAGATCGGGGCGAGCGCTTCCGGGTAACCGACCAATCGGTACACTCCGACATCCACGACATCTGGTTCGATCCGCAAAACGGCAAGCACATCCTGATCGCAACGGACGGCGGCGTTTATCAATCCTTCGATCGGGGCTTTACCTACCGCATGTTTATGAATTTGCCACTGTCGCAGTTTTATCACGTCAGTGTGGATGATGCAATACCTTACAACGTATATGGCGGCTTGCAGGATAACGGCTCCTGGTATGCCCCCTCGCAAAAGTCGGGCGGCATCGCCAACAGCGACTGGAAGTCGAGCCTGGGCGGCGACGGGTTCTGGTCGTTCCGGCATCCGACTAAAGAGGACGTGGTTTTTAGCGAATATCAGGGTGGAAACCTGGAAAGATACAACAAAAAAACCGGTGTATCGAAGTCCATCATTCCCTATCCGGGACCGAACGAAGATAAATTCCGATTCAACTGGAATGCACCGATCCACCTCAGCCCGAACAACCCCGACCGCATGTATTTCGGCGCACAGTACCTCTTCGTATCCTCGGATATGGGCGACAGTTGGCAGCGCATTTCACCGGATTTGACGACGAATGATCCGGAAAAACAAAAACAAAACGAATCCGGTGGTTTGACAATCGACAATTCCACTGCTGAAAATCACTGTACGATTTACAACATCGCCGAATCACCGCAAAACGGGCAGGTAATCTGGGTCGGAACGGATGACGGCAATTTGCAGGTGACCAATAATGGTGGCGAAACCTGGACGAATGTGGTTGCGAATGTCCCGGATTTACCAAAAAACACCTGGGTCAGCATGATTGAGCCGGGGCACTTCGATGCGAACACCGCTTATGCCACTTTCGACGGGCACCGCACGGGCGACAAACGCACCTATGTTTACAAAACCTCCGACCTCGGCAAAACCTGGACGAGCGTTGCCACCAACCAGATCGAGGGCTATGCATTCAGCGTCCGGGAGGATTTGGTCAATCAGAATCTGCTCTTCCTGGGCACGGAATTTGGTCTTTGGATTTCGGTGGATGGCGGTCAGAACTGGGAGCGTTTCACCAACAACATGCCCCGCGTAGCCGTGCACGACATGGTCATCCATCCGCGCGACCACGCCCTGGTGATGGCTACCCACGGACGCGGCGTCATCATTCTCGACGACATTACGCCTTTGCGGCAATACAAGGACGAAATCAAAGACGAAACGGTTTATTTTTTCAAAACGCAACCTACCACCCTGCGCGATCCCGGTGCGGGCGGCGGCTGGTTTGGCGGCTCGGCTGATTTCATCGGACCGAACCCGAATAGCTCCGCCGAGATCGTTTACTACATGGGCAAGCGACATACTTTTGGCAAGATGTACGTCGAAGTCTGGAAAGAGGGCGAACTGCTCAAGACACTGCCCGCAGGCAAAAGCGCCGGCATCAACATCGTAGAAATGCCAACGTCGATGCAAAAGCCCAAGGCACCGCCCACGAAAAACCGCACCGCGCTGTTCAGCACGCTCTTTGGTCCGAATCTCGCGCCCGGCACGTACGATGTAAAACTGATCAAAGGCAAGGATACATTCACCACGACCTTCACTTTGCAAAATGATCCGAATTCGCCTTACAGCGAAGCCGATCGCAAGGTGCAGCGCGAATACACGATGAAATTGTACAATATGACCGAGCAAGCGGCACATTTGTACCATGCTTACGATCAAATCGAAAAGCAGGCGGAAGCCATTTCAGATATAAAATCGAAAAAGTTGAAAACTGCGCTGGCGGAACTGACCAAGACGGCAAAAACGCGCAAGGGCGGCATGGTCGCGCTGGAAGGCGATGGTTATGTGAACGAAGGCGAAGAAATGGCTGAGCGCATTTCCGATACCTACCGCCAGGTGAGCGGCTATCCGGGGCGTCCGTCGCAATCGCAGATGGATCGGGCGGATTTGCTAAATGAAGAATTGCAAAAGCTACAGCAAAACTTCGATGCGCTGGGCGCGAAGGAACTGTCGGCGATCAACCCGCAACTGACGAAAGCCGGGCTGCCCGCTATTACTTTCGATAGCTTCGAGGATTTCAAAGCGAAGGAAGTAACCGCTGGTGGTGGTGGCAATTTTAAACAACTGAGAAAGCACTTAGAGCGCAGCCCCCTGGGACGATATTGGCTGACGCATTTTTTACGCATGTTTTAAATCCAATTCGGAAGGCGGAAATCGGAATAGCGTTTTAAATTCACCCGCCTCCGTTTTCCCTTCTTTTGATTGGAATAAATAGAGGAGCCTGCTCGGATAAACACCAGAGCAGGCTTTTTTTTTCCCATCCCGACCTGTACGGGATTTCGCTGCGCTCAACTTCC
>CAZFBU010000244.1:0-3564 GCA_964517175.1 uncultured Saprospiraceae bacterium | reverse complement strand
CTCCCCAATTCTTACTTCTTCGGCGGATGCGAACTCAAATGCAGTTCATCCAGTTGCGCTTTTGCGATCGGCGATGGCGCATCGATCATCATGTCGCGCCCCATGTTGTTTTTCGGGAAAGCAATGAAATCGCGAATCGAGGTTTGTCCGGACATCACCGCACACAAGCGATCAAAGCCAAAAGCAATACCTCCGTGCGGCGGCGCACCGTACTCAAACGCGCCCAGCAGGAAGCCAAACTGCGCTTCTGCTTCCTCTTGCGTGAAGCCCAGCAGCTTGAAGTTTTTCTCCTGCAATTTCCGGTCGTGGATACGAATAGAACCCCCGCCAATTTCCGTACCGTTGATCACCAAATCGTACGCATCGGCGCGCAAGCCTTTCAGCACCTCGCGGTCGTCGCTCGCCATTTTTGCTACATCATCCGGTTTTGGTGAGGTGAATGGGTGGTGCATGGCGTAGAAACGCTCGGTTTCCTCGTCCCATTCCAGCAGCGGAAAATCCACAACCCACAAGGGTTTGAATTCGTTTGGCTTGATTAAATTCAGGCGGCGACCCATTTCCAGGCGGAGTTCGTTGAGTTGCTTGCGTGTTTTTTCGGCTTCACCGGCGAGGATGAGCAGCAGGTCGCCCGGTTTTGCATGGGCTTTGTCGAGCCAGGCCTGGCGGTCTTCGGGGGAGAAAAATTTATCGACCGAAGATTTTGAACTACCGTCCATTTCGCATTTCACATACACCATGCCTTTCGCCCCGATTTGCGGACGCTTCACGTAGTCGGTCAGCTCGTCGATTTGCTTGCGCGAATACTCCGCTGCGCCCGGCGCACAAATGCCGACCACCAGTTCTGCACTGTCAAACACACCGAAACCTTTGCCCTGCGCCAGTTCGTTCAGTTCCACAAACTCCATCCCGAAGCGCACATCCGGCTTGTCCGAACCATAACGCTGCATCGCTTCGTCGTAAGACATACGCGGGAAATCCGGCAATTCAATATTCAAAACGGTTTTAAACAAATACTTCGTCAGCCCCTCGAACGTCTGCAGTACCTGCTCCTGCGTCACGAACGCCATCTCGCAGTCGATCTGGGTGAATTCCGGCTGGCGGTCGGCGCGCAAATCCTCATCGCGGAAGCACTTCACGATCTGGAAATACTTGTCCATACCGGCTACCATCAGAATTTGCTTGAACGTTTGCGGCGATTGCGGCAAGGCGTAAAACTGCCCCGGATTCATGCGGCTCGGCACCACAAAGTCGCGCGCGCCCTCCGGCGTACTTTTGATAAGCACCGGCGTTTCGATCTCGACGAACTCCTGCCCCGCCAAATATTTGCGGGTTTCAATTGCTACGTTGCTTCTGAACAAAATATTCTTTTGCACCGGCGTTCTGCGCAAATCGAGGTAGCGATATTTCATCCGCAGGTCATCGCCCCCATCGGTTTCATCCTCGATGGTGAAAGGCGGCACTGCCGAGGCATTCAGCACTTTCAGCTCCTTCACTTCGATTTCGATATCGCCCGTAGCGCGATTCGGATTTTTATTGCTGCGCTCGCGCACCTTGCCTTTAGCTTGAATCACAAATTCACGACCTAGACCACCTGCCCGGTTTGCCAATTCCGCGTCGTCTTCCTGATTGAGCACCAACTGTGTAATGCCATAGCGGTCGCGCAAATCGATGAACGTCAATGCGCCGAAATCCCGGCTGACTTGCACCCAACCGCTTAAAATGACTTCCTCCCCAACGTGATTCATGCGGAGCTCCCCGCAGGTGTGCGTACGATACATTATTAATGGTTTAAAGGTTTATGGCGTAGAAATGAAAAGGCATTTGCACCTGACTTCTCACTTCTCTGCTCTGACATCTTCTGAAAAACAGCGCAAAAATAAGCGAAAGTTGATGAGGTTGGAAGGTTGAACGGTTGAAAAATGAAAAAAACTATGGATCACCAGATATCCCCATTGCGACATTGCTATAATAGGTAAGATTATATTTAGATTTTGTCCAAATAATGAACCAAAATAGGTGTTTACACAAGAGTGACATTTTCGGTCAACCAAACCATTAATTTTGCCGTATTCTTTGCAAATGAAAAACAAAATGTTACGGAATCTAAAGATACTTACGGTCACACACAAGACGGCAAATTTGAAGGACATCGGTGAGTTTGTGGTCAAAACCTCTGACAGCGACCTGCGGCGGGCGCAGTTGGAAGGGCTGAAGACGGTTTTTGGCTTGAGTGAATTGCTTTACGTGGCGACGTGCAACCGCGTGCTGTATTTCTTTTACACCGAACAGGATATCGATTTTGACAATTCATTTGCAAAAAAATTCTTCCAAACCGTCAATCCGGATATTTCCGACGAACATCTTGCCAAAGTACCGGAGGTCGCACAGTTGCTCGAAGGTACACATGCGATTGAACATCTGTACGACGTGGCTGCTTCCATCGACTCGTTGGTCGTGGGCGAGCGCCAGATTCTCGGACAATTGCGCGAAGCCTACGACCAGTGCTATGCCTGGGGTTTGACGGGCGACAATATCCGCGTGACGTTCCAGCAGGCGGTGGTTTCGGCGAAGGAGGTGTATGCCAAGACGCGCATTGGCGACAAGCCGGTTTCCGTAGTGTCGCTGGCGGTACGTAAAATGTTTGTCGCGAACGTGTCTAAAGATGCACGTATTCTGCTCATCGGCGCCGGACAGACGAATGCGCTGGTCGCAAAATTGCTGGCGAAGCAGGAATTTACGAACGTCACCGTTTTCAATCGCAGCCTGCAAAAAGCAGAAGAGCTGGCGAAGCTGTTTGGCGGCACGGCGCATACCCTCACGGACATTAAAAAGTACACCGAAGGCTTTGATTGCCTGTTCGTCTGCACCGGAGCGATTGATCCGATTATTACGCCGGACTTATACGAGCACCTGTTGCAAGGTGAAACTGATCGCAAAATTGTGATCGATCTGGCAATCCCACAAAACGTAGCGCCGGAAGTGATTGAAAACTATAATTTTCAATATATAGAGATCGAAGGCTTGCGCGCGATGGCGAAAGAAAACCTGGCTTTCCGCGAGGGCGAAGTAGCGCAGGCAAAGGAATTGCTCGCCAGTTATGTCGATGAATTCCCAGTGCTTTTCAAGCAGCGCCAGATGGAGCGTGCCATGAGCCGCGTACCGGCGGAGATCAAAGCGGTGAAAGCCAAAGCGTTGACCGAAGTTTTCCGAAAGGACGTAGAACAACTCGACGACCAAACCCGCGAACTCCTCGAACGCATGATGACCTATATGGAGAAAAAGTGCATCGCCGTGCCGATGAAAGTGGCGCGGGAGATGGCGGTGTGAATTTAGTAGGCGGGTGCAGTTGGTAGCAAGCAGTCATTTTCTTAAAGATGGAAACTAGGTATCGTGCTCTCCAGCCTGCCGAAGAATTTCTTCAATCAAGGTCTCAGACATCCTAAAATCGGTGCTTCTCAATAATTCAATTATTTCTCGGATAGAAGAAATGCAGTCTTTTTGTTTTGCTTTTACCAGAACACCGAGCGTACCTGTAATCTTCAAATTCATAGATTTGGCTGTTTT
>CAZFBU010000243.1:0-3603 GCA_964517175.1 uncultured Saprospiraceae bacterium | reverse complement strand
AGACCCACTAGGACTCGAACCTAGAACGACAGAACCAAAATCTGCTGTGTTACCATTACACCATGGGTCTTTACCACTTTTGAACACTTTGAAAAAAGCGTTTCAGCCAAAAGCGTGGCAAAAATACAACAAATATTTTATCTGCGAAAGTTCCGGTGCATTATTTTTTAAGCAACTTTTTGCAAATGGGTGATGGAGTCCGTTCCGGCGTACATATCGTTTAAAATATCATACAAATACTCGTGATACGCCGGAAATTCGGGCAAATTGTTGTGGTAGCCGCCCTCAATGGTGATGAGCGTGGCGCGGTCGGGGGCGGCCGCAGCCAGCATTTGCCCCTGCTTGTAGGAGAGCAGCCGGTCTTTGTTGCCGTGAATAATATAAATCGGACAGGTCACTTTCTTAATAAACTGATCGGAGCGAAGCTTATAGCGCAGCAACCACTTGAGCGGCAGCCAGAAGCCGTAGCGCCGCACCTGGTACAGGAAGCTGTAGTAAGGCGCATCGAGAATGAGCATTTTGGGGCGATTCCAGGAGGCAATGCGCGTTGCAATGCCGCTGCCCATGGAGCGACCGTAAATCACGATCTGCTCCTCAGGATATACGCTGCTCAGCCATTTATAAACACTTTGGGCGTCGTTGTAGAGCGCCTGTTCGGTGCGCTTGCCGGAGCTTTTGCCGAAGCCGCGATAGTCGAACATGAAGAAGTCGTAGCCTTTGCTGACAAAGTCGCGCGCGAATTTCCCCCAGCCCTTCACACTGCGCGAGTTGCCCTTCAGGTAGTACACAACTCCTTTGGAATTCGGCACTTTAAAGTGAACGCCATTGATCAGGCTGCCGTCTTCCATTTCAAAATTGACCTCTGTAAAAGGAAAAGGATATTTGTATTCAAATTGCTTTGGCAATATCTCCGGGCGAAAGAAAAAATAGTCCTGCAGGAAATAAAACAACAGACAAACTGCCCCATATACCATGCCCGCATTGACCAGAACGATGTACATCCAATCCTGCATCTTTACTAATTTTGCGATTAAGTAACAAGCAAATAATAAGTCTCCGATTTGGAGCTAGGTATTTTGATGGCAGTCGAGGCAAAAAACGTAGGCATAGCGGCGCTACACCGAGGCTTTTTAACGAAGAATGCCTTTAAAATAACAGCTACAAAACCAGATGTTATTATTTGATTGTTACTAAAATAGCAGGATTATTTTAAAACGCGAAAATTTATTCTGAAAATAGACAAGCGGAAGAATTTCGGAACGGAAGATGCTGCTTCATTAGCCGGAAAACTGTACATTCACAGGAAAGAAGAAAACTGCCATTGGCAAAAAAAAGTGGCACCACAATTCAGGATGCCACCTTTGTCCCTTTCGGGAAAAACTAAATGGTAATGTATGAAACTAACTAAACCTGGCACAAAGATAGGAAGCACTTGGGTTGGAATCTACACGCATTTTATCATTTACTAATGCTATTTTAACCCTCCGAAAACAAAACAAAATTTAATTTGTTAAATTAGTGTAAATTCGTTTTCTGAATTAGGAATTTTATTCTGTAAACCGCCTTTTTTGCAAAAAATATGAAAGCAGCACTCGAAAAAATTGAACCAGTATTTGGAAATTCATTTAACATCCGCAAATTCACCGATTCCAACAAAACCCCGTTTTGGCATTTTCACCCGGAGTACGAAATCGTTTTTATTTCCAAAGGAAAGGGCAAGCGCCACATCGGCGATCACATTTCTTATTACGAGGATGGCGACCTGATTTTCCTGGGTCCCAATCTGCCACACTTCGCTTTCACCGAAGAAATCGACGAAGCCCACGTGGAGATTGTCGTGCAGATGCGCGCAGATTTTCTGGGGCGCGACTTCTTCGACCGGCCGGAGATGCAGCTCATCCGCCGAACTTTTCAGCGGGCGGAACAAGGGCTGACGTTTTACGGCACAACAAAAAAACAGGTGGGCGAACAACTCATACAAATGATCGAAATGAATAATTTTGATCGCCTGCTGAGATTACTGGCTATATTGCAACAAATGGCCACTTCACAGGAGTATCACATCCTGAATGTGGGCAATTATGCGCTGGAGGTGAGCGCCCAGGATCACGACCGCATGGAAGACATCTACCGCTATGTACAGGACAATTTCCAACAGGAAACCAGCCTCGAAGAGGTGGCGGGCATTATCAGTATGACGGTGCCGGCTTTTTGTCGTTATTTTAAAAAGCTAACCCGCAAAACCTTCACGGAGTTCGTCAACGAAATTCGCGTTGCGCACGCCTGTCGGCTGCTGGGCGACGAGCACCTGAGCATTGCAGCCGTGAGTTTCGAGAGCGGTTTCAACAATCTTTCCCATTTCAACAAGCAATTCAGAAATATCACTGGCGCTAGTCCGCGCGAGTACCGAAAAGGACTCAAAAAAGTGGTGCAGTAAGTTTCGGCGCAATAACGCAAAAATTCTATCTTTACACAAAAAGCCGTGTATCGAATTCTCTTTTTGCTCATTTGTATTTCCAACTTTCAAACTTTGCAGGCACAAGAAAAGCGCCCACGCGCGCTCGGCATCCAAATCGGCGTACTAAAACCGGGTACGCACAACGCCATCACCGACGTGCCAGGCGTAAAAGTCGGGCACATTACCGTGATGCAAGGCGATAGCGTGCGCACCGGTGTGACCTCCATTCTACCGCACAGTGGCAATATTTTTCAGGAAAAAGTACCGGCCGCGATCTACCTCGGCAATGGCTTTGGCAAGCTGTCGGGCTACTCCCAGGTGGAAGAACTGGGCAACATCGAAACGCCCATCATCCTGACCAACACGCTGAGCGTGCCCACCGCTGCAGATGCCGTAATTGACTACATCCTCGCCCTGAGTGGCAATGAGCAGGTCCGCTCGGTAAATCCGGTCATTGGCGAAACCAACGACGGCGCGCTGAATGACATTCGCGGGCGACACGTGCGCAAAGAACACGTGCTGAATGCCATCATCAACGCCCGGGATGGCGCCGTGCCGGAAGGCAACGTCGGCGCAGGCACCGGCACGCGTTGTTTTGGCTTCAAAGGTGGCATCGGCACAGCTTCGCGCCGATTGCCCAAGAACTTGGGCGGTTATACCGTAGGTGTATTGGCGCAGACCAATTTTGGCGGCATTTTGCAAATTGATGGGGTACCGATTGGTGTAGAATTGGGAAAATTCTACCTTAAAAACCAGATCGAACAGGATGCCGATGGCTCCTGCATGATGGTAGTAGCAACCGATGCCCCGCTGGATGCCCGCAACCTCAAGCGCCTGGCCAAACGCGCCATGCTGGGGCTGGCACGAACCGGCGGCATTGCTTCCAATGGCAGCGGCGACTACGTGATCGCCTTTTCTACGGCGGCAAAACTGCGCATTCCTTATCAAATGAGTGAGCCGACGCTGACGCAGGAAATCCTGCACAACGATGCGGTTTCTCCCCTATTCCTGGCAGCCATTGAAGCTACCGAGGAAGCAATTGTCAACTCGCTTTTTGCGGCAAAAACCATGACCGCCAACGGCGTGACTGCAGCGGAATTGCCAGCGGAGAAAGTACTCGAAGTCATGAAAAAATACAATCGCAT
>CAZFBU010000242.1:0-3639 GCA_964517175.1 uncultured Saprospiraceae bacterium | reverse complement strand
CAAACCCGGTGATTGCTGCGTATTTTGCAGCTACGGCACGGTGCAATGCCCACCCATGCAAAGCGGCAAGAAAGGGTGCTGTTGATGCTGCCTTACTTCAGCGGCTAAAGCACGTCCGTACGGTCTGAAAAATTTTTTTGAAAAAAAATTTGATCTTTTGTTTTAACATCGTATATTTGCGATATAAATTTTAATCGAACAATGGCGATAAATAAAAGCTTAGAATTTTCGAAGGAATTGGTCGAGCTGGCAGATTTGGCGAAAGCCCTCTCCCATCCGGCGCGGATCGCGATTTTACAGACCCTGGCGGAAAAGCAAATGTGCATCTGCGGTGAGATTGTGGAAGTACTGCCACTGGCGCAGGCGACGGTTTCCCAGCATTTGAAGGAACTGAGAAAAGCCGGACTCATCACCGGTGAGATCGAAGGCAAAAAATCGTGCTACTGCATCGATTGGGCGGCTTTGAGTCGCTTTGCCAATATCACCAAAGAACTGTTTCAATCACTCGAAGCATATAATCAATCCGACTGTTGTTAATCAATGGCGGGCTTCAATCCGTCAACAAAAACTTTCCATCATGAAAAATGAACAAGCATTGAAAGAACTGGTGCGCCAGAAATATTCTGAACTGGCCGTCCAGGAGAAATCACCCGACACTGCCGATGGCTGCTGCGGCACCACTTCCTGCTGCGGCGACGTCTATAACGTCATGGCAGACGATTACACCCAACTGGCAGGCTACAATCCGGACGCTGATTTGAACCTCGGCTGCGGTTTGCCCACACAATTCGCCAAAATAAAACCCGGCAATACCGTGATCGACCTGGGTTCAGGCGCGGGCAACGACGTCTTCATCGCACGCCACGAAACCGGCGAAACGGGCAAGGTACTCGGCATCGACTTCAGCGAGGCGATGATCGCCAAAGCCAGAAAAAATGCGGAGAAACTCGGCTTCAACAACGTAGAATTTCGCTACGGCGACATCGAAGCGATGCCGGTGAGCGACAACTACGCCGATGTGATCGTGAGCAATTGTGTGCTGAATCTGGTGCCCAACAAACGTAACGTCATCAAAGAGATCATGCGGGTGCTCAAGCCGGGCGGGCATTTCAGCATCTCCGACATCGTATTGGTTGGCGATCTGCCAAACGGATTGCAGGAAGCCGCCGAGATGTACGCGGGCTGCGTATCTGGCGCCATTCAAAAGGATGCGTATCTTGGTTTGATTCAGGAAACCGGCTTTGAGCAGATGACTATCCAAAAGGAAAAAGAGATCACGCTGCCGGATGATGTCCTGAAACAATATCTGGACGCAACTGAAATGGCGGCATTCAAGCATAGTAGCACTGGTATTTACAGTGTAACGGTTTTCGCGCGCAAGCCGGAAAATTAAGCACCCGTAAGCGGTTGTTGTTAATGAAAATTGGCAGGCTTTTTTACCTGCCAATTTTTTTGTCCTTCCTGCTCTTTATCGTAATATTGCAATATAATTTGAATTGATATGGGCGTAACCAAATCCGAAGCTTTTACCAACGAGCAAAACGAACTGGCAACGGTGCTCAAAGCGCTGGCGCATCCGGCGCGGGTAGCTATTGTACAGCATTTGCTCCGAGTGAATTCCTGCATTGGCGGGGACATCGTGGACGAATTGCCCCTGGCGCAACCGACGGTTTCCCGGCATCTGCGGGAGTTGAAAGACGCCGGTATCATCAAAGGAACAATTGAAGGCACAAAGGTAAATTACTGCATTGACGACAAACGCTGGGCGGAGATCAAGTTTATGTTAGGCGCATTACTCGATCGTGAAGTTTCAGATTTCGATTGTTGCTGAAAATTTTTTGCTGCAATTTATTCTATTATCGCAATAAACAAATATTCACAAAAACAATTCCTCTATTCATCACCATTTTAATTGGATTTTTTTATGCCAGATCAAATCCTTAATCCCGAACCAAATTTCTATGATAAGCTACAACCGTACTGCGAAACCCTGGAAGCTGAATTCGATAAAATTGCACCCGAAAGGAAGGCTTCCCTGGAAGAAATTGGCGCTTACATTGCTGAAAAGCGTCAAAGGAGTGAACCGGTAAAAGTAAATGTAATTTGCACCCACAATTCCCGCCGCAGCCACATGGGGCAGCTTTGGCTGGAAGCGGCTGCCGCCTGGTATGGCGTAGATGAAGTACAAGGTTTTTCTGGCGGAACGGAAGCAACGGCCTTCAACACAAGAGCCGTAGCCGCCATGCAGCGCGCCGGTTTTGAAATCATTGCCGACACGACCGGAGAGAACCCGCATTATTTAGTCAGACTGGGCGAATCATACCCCCAACAGGAGCTATTTTCCAAGCGATACGACGATGCCGTCAATCCATCGGAGGCATTTGCGGCAGTGATGGTGTGTACCGATGCCGATGAAGCCTGTCCGATCGTGCCGGGCGCGGAGCGACGTTTCTCCATTCCGTACGAAGATCCCAAGCATTTTGACGGCACCCCAGCCGAAACCGAAAAATACGATGAGCGCTGTCGTCAGATTGCCCGCGAGTTTTTCTACCTGATGGCAAAAACCAAACCGCAATAAAACGAACGAATATGACCACTCCTAGAAAAAAACTTTCTTTTCTTGATCGCTATCTGACGCTCTGGATTTTCCTCGCGATGGCAGTCGGCGTAGCTATTGGCTATTTTGTGCCCAAAACTGCCGATGTAATCAATTCTTTTTCGCGCGGCACAACGAATATTCCCATTGCCATTGGCTTGATTTTGATGATGTACCCACCGCTGGCGAAGGTGAATTACAAAATGCTGCCTAAGGTTTTTCGCAATGTAAAAATCCTGACCTTGTCGCTGGTGTTGAACTGGATTATCGGCCCAATTTTGATGTTCCTGTTAGCCATCCTTTTTTTGCGGGACTATCCGGAATACATGACCGGCTTGATCCTGATCGGTTTGGCCAGGTGCATTGCGATGGTACTCGTGTGGAACGACCTGGCGGAGGGCAGCCGCGAGTACGGCGCTGGCTTGGTGGCGCTCAACAGCATTTTCCAGGTATTTTTGTACAGCTTTTATGCCTGGATTTTTATTACGAAATTGCCGCCGCTCTTTGGTTTTGAGGGTGCCATTGTGGATATTTCCATCGCCACGGTGGCCGAGAGCGTTGCAATTTATCTGGGTATTCCGTTTGTCGCTGGTTTTCTGAGTCGCTGGCTACTGGTCAAAGCCAAAGGCGAAGACTGGTACCAAAAAACATTCATCCCTGTCATTTCGCCGATCACCCTGATTGCATTGCTGTTTACCATCCTGGTTATGTTTTCGCTGAAAGGCGAATTGATTGTGCAAATTCCGCTGGACGTCGTGCGCATCGCCATTCCATTACTGATCTACTTCGGGCTCATTTTCATCATCAGTTTTTTCATCGGCAAAGTGCTGGGGGCAGACTACCCGCGCAATACCGCCATTTCGTTCACGGCGGCAGGCAACAATTTTGAGCTGGCAATCGCCGTGGCCATAGCGGTTTTTGGCTTGAATTCCGGACAGGCATTTGCCGGTGTGATCGGTCCGCTGGTGGAAGTACCGGCGCTTATCCTGCTGGTGAACGTGGCGTTTTGGTTTCGGCGCAAATACTATCCGGCAGCAAGCTAA
>CAZFBU010000241.1:0-3661 GCA_964517175.1 uncultured Saprospiraceae bacterium | reverse complement strand
GCCATCGCTGCGCCCGCCAGCCCGTAGTGCCCGCCGATGAGCAAGGCAGTGGCTTGCGCGGGCAGGAGCAGCAGATTAGCGAAGAACCATTGTCGTATCTTTCCCTGCGCCAGCAGCAGTACATCCACCGGATTGAGCAGGTAGTGGAAAAGGCAAAACCCGCAGATCAGTTGAAAGATCAGCACGTGCTCCGTCCAGCTTTCGCCGAGAAAATACTTTATTAATGGTTCAGCGCCGATGATTAATGCAATGATTAAAAATAAATTGACGGTGCTCAAATGCGAAAGCAATTGAAAAAACAGGTGTTTTTGTTCTGCTAATTTTGTTTGCAATTTTGACAGAACGGGGAAGGCAATTTTCTCCAGCGTGTCATTGATTAAATTAAAGGGACGGACTAAGATTCGTTTAAAAACATCATACACGCCGAGGGCCTCTGCGCCCAGCAGCTTTCCGATGATGAGCAGGTCGAGCTGACCGCCGATTTGCGTGACAATGCGTTCGGCTAGGTGATAGCTGGAAAATTGCAGGTATGGTTTTACTAATTTGAGATCAAATTTGAACCGAATTTGAAAATATTTAAAGCCCGCAAAAATCTCGACAAGCCCCTCTACCGCGTGCCGGCTCAGGTAGCCCGCCACCAGCGCGTACGCGCCGAAGCCCCGCGTCGCCAGCCAGCAGGCGACCGCGAAACCAATCACGCTGCCAGATATTTCCGCAATGGATAATGCCCGAAATCGCAGGTTTTTCTGCAGGAGCGCTTTATATTGCACACTCAGCGCCTTGATGAGAAACAGGCTGCCAAAGAGAATGGTGATGGTGATTAAAACCGGGCTCTCGTAAGCCAAAGAAAGCAGGGGCGCGAGCAGCGTAAGGGCAGCAAAGAGCAACATGCCGATGCCAATGTTTACCCAAAACAGGGTAGCCAGCGTGGCTTCAGAGGTTTCCTGGCGTTGTACAATGGCGGCGTTGATGCCCGATTTCTGGAGTTCTGCACCGGCGTTCACGAAGATGCCGGCAAGCGCGACCCAGGCAAAATCCGACTTGTCGAGGAAGCGCGCGAGCACTGCGATTTGCGCCATGGCGAGCAGAAAACTCACGATGGCGGAGAGGCTGGTCCAGCGAAAACCCGCAAAAAACGTTTGACGCAACGACATACATTCAGGTGATGGATCGAAAGGCTAAATATATCGAATTTTGCGAAAAGCAATCGGTTCCGCTTCACGGGCAGCCGTGGTGGCTGGATGTGGTATGCGGCGGTCGCGAACACTGGGATGTGGCGTTGGCATTCGATGCCGGGGAGAATTTGACCGGTGCATTGCCGTTTTATTTTACGAAAAAACTTGGTTTGCGCATCATTAAAATGCCGCCACTGATGGATTATAACGCTTTGATTATCAATTTAGAAAATCAACAGAGGACAAAGCGCTACGGGCAATATGCCTTTGAGCAGCGCGTGATGAGTGAATTGGTAGCGCAATTGCCCCGGACTGCTTTTTTTTACCAGCAATTTTATCCGGAGCTTGAAAACTGGCTGCCGTTTTATTGGGCGGGCTATCGACAAACGACGACGTACACCTATCGCCTGGAGGATTTATCTGACCTGAATGTCATTTGGGATCATTTCAAATCGAGTGTTCGCACCAATATTCGCAACGCGGAGCGGCGGGTTCGCGTGGAAACGAGTGAAGAGGTGGAAACGTTTTACAAAATCTATAGTCGATCGCTGGAACGCCGGGAGGTACAAGTGCCGGTGAATTTTGACCTGCTGGAAAAAATGGATCGGGTTTTAAAGAATCGGCAAAGGCGGAAGATTTACATTGCCCGGGATGTGGAGGGACATTCCCTGCAAGCCGGGCTTTACGTAGCCTGGGATGCGCAAACTGCCTATTTTCTGCTGTGGGGAATTATTCCGGATAAAAAGCAAAGCCACGCCATTCAGTTATTGTTTTGGCAGGCAATTCAGGATTTTTCGGGACAGGTTGAAAAAATTGATTTTTGCGGCAGCATCATTCCGTCTATGGAGCGGATGATCCGCAGTTTTGGGGGCACACGGCGACCGTGTTTCTGCATTTATAAATCGGGAAACAAGCTTTTTGAATTGCTGGGCATCCTTTTCAATCGCGAATATTACTGAACTGCTATGAATCAGCCGGAGTTTTTGCGGGAGGATGTTTTTCGACGGCGTACGCGACGGACGTTGCACTGGTTACAGCGAAGCATTGAGCAAGGTGGCGGCGGCTCGGCGGCTTGCTATCACCTTTGGCGCGGCTGGGCAGCGCCTTATCCGGAGACAACGGGCTATATCATCGAAACATTATTTGATTACGGCAATTATTTGCAAGAGAAGCAGTGGAAAAATTTGGCGATCAAGTGCACAGATTGGCTGTGTAGCATCCAGCGGCAGGATGGCGCATTTCCGGGTGGCGTTGGCATTGAGGGTGAGCCTCTGGTTTTTGATACAGGACAAATTATATTTGGTGTAACCCGCGCTCACATCGAAACCGGCGAAAAGAAATACAAATTTGCGCTGGAGCGAGCCGTACACTGGTTGCTGAATCACCTGGAACCAGATGGCAGCTGGCGAAAATTTGCCTACGTGCCGGGCTATACGCCGAGCTACTACACGCGCGTCGTTTGGGCGATTTTGTATGCGAATCAGGTTTTGCAACAAATTGAAGTAGAGCAGAAAATGCAACGAGCGCTCGATTTTTATTTGCAAAAAATAAGCCCGAACCGGAGCATTCAGGATTGGGCATTCGCGCCGGGCGAAGCGGCATTTACGCATACGATCGCTTATACTTTGCGCGGGATGCTGGAGAGTGCGCTGCTGCTGAAAAATTCGGATTTACTGGTGCATCCGTTGAGCGTGCTCGATAAAATCGTTGCGCTTCATCAGCAGCGAGGCAGGCTCGCCGGGCGCTATGATGCGAACTGGCGGAGCGATCACACGTTTTCCTGCGTGACCGGCGATGCGCAGATGAGTGTGCTCCTGGCAAGAGCATATCAAATAACTGGCAAAGAAATTTATTTGAAGACAGCGATAAAAATTTTTGAGCAAACCGCCAAACAGCAATGGACATTGCCCATACCCGGGCTACACGGCGCGATCCCCGGCGCCGCGCCGGTCTGGGGCGCATACCAGCGCTTTCGCTTCCCGAACTGGGCAGCGAAGTTTTATTTGGAGGGGTATGGAATACTACGAAGTGTTTATCTCATTTCTTAGGGTTCAAATACATAAATGTGATAGTCATTTACCTTTGTTAAAAGCCTGAAATCTTTTATATTTGCACCAAAGGTAAATATATTTCTTTTATCTTCTTTGGATACCAGGTATGTTACAGTACCGTTTTCAAATGCTTCATAAAAATGCGTATAATCAAACTTGCTTTCTTCAGCTCTGTTGATCTGCGGCAAAATAGCATTTCGGTATAAATACAATTTTAAGAGATTATCATCAGTATAAATCCATTTATCCTGAATAGAAGGTAGATTCTGGTAAATGTATTGCTTTACTTCATCACAATCGTCAAACCACTCTTTAGCTTGTTGCTTGAAAGGCAAAAATAGTTTTTTAGCAGAAGTATGAAGTGGAATTGAAAATAAAAACAATAAAAACCCCAGCGATTTTAACCTGATTCCAAAATTCTGATCTATTTTAGGT
>CAZFBU010000240.1:0-3679 GCA_964517175.1 uncultured Saprospiraceae bacterium | reverse complement strand
CAACAAAACGCGCGAAGTAAGCCAGATGTTTTATGAAAATTCTATCGCTTGTCGAAATTTGTAATTTGATAAATTTTTGAAATTCAAACCAAAACCTTGCCGCGTTTTTCGTTACTTTGAAACTAGTTTTGAAAACCTAACCGATGAAAAATAACTATTCTCTCGGCGTTGTTTTGTTTAGTTACTTGATACTAACTTTCGCCGCATTTGTGTACTACCCCAAGTGGCAGCAGCCGCGTACTGAGGCAACGATCAGTTGGGACGTGTCGGGTTATTATCTTTATTTACCGGCTTTTTTTATTTACAATGATGTAAAACATTTAGCATTCAATGCCGCAATTATTGACAAATATTACCCCGTCCCCAATTTAGAGCAGCAGGCTTTTCTGCACGAAAGTGGCAATTATGTTTTCAAATATTCCGCCGGGCAAGCGATTCAGTGGTTGCCTTTCTTTGGCGTGGCGCACTTGGTGGCATTGAGCACAGATTATCCTGCCGATGGCTTTTCTGCACCTTATCAATTTATGATCAGCTTCGGAAGTTTGCTCATTGCTTTTCTGGGCTTGTGGTTTTTGCGGCGCATTTTGTTGGAATATTTCTCCGATTCGGTAGCTGCAATTGCGATTTTGTTTTTAGTAATTGGCACGAATTATTTAGAATATGCTTCCATTACCGGCGCAATGACGCACAATAATTTGTTCACCATTTATACTTTATTGATTTTTACAACCATTCAATTTTATAAAAAACCAAGCTGGGGAAATGCTTTGGGGATCGGTTTGCTCGTAGGTTTGGCGGGCTTGACGCGACCGACCGAACTGATGTCGGCACTGATTCCGGTGCTTTGGGGCATCGGCAATCCACTAAAAGTATCGATGCCGACACGGTTGGCATTTTTCCAAACGCATTGGAAAAAGCTCTTGCTGGCGGTAGTTGCGGCGGGATTAGTCGGCAGTATTCAACTCATTTACTGGAAATACGCTACGGGCGATTGGATTGTGTACAGCTATCAGGATCAAGGCTTTAGCTGGCTGCGGCCACATTTGAAGAATGGCTTATTCAGCTATCGCAGCGGCTGGTTGGTCTATACACCCATTATGATTTTCGCACTTCTAGGATTTATTTCATTATACAAAAAGCAAAATTCTATTTTTTGGACAACTATTTTATTTAGTGGTTTATTCATCTATATTGCTTTTGCCTGGGACATCTGGTGGTACGGTGGCAGCCTAGGGCAGCGTACGATGGTGCAATGCTATCCAATTTTAATGTTTCCATTTGCGGCTTTTATTACTTTTGTGCAATCGAAAAAATATTTACCTTATTTAATTTATCCGATCTTTTTGTTTTTTAGCTATTTCAACATTTGGATCACCCACCAGGCGCATCGCGGCGGCTTGTTTGTGCCGGAGCAAATGAATCGGGCATATTTTCAGCGGGTATTTTTGCGGTACGAAATTGACGAAGAAGAGAAATTATTACTGGATACGAATGAAGGTTTTCGCGGGAAGCCGCAAAATTTACAAACCATTTACCAAAATGATTTTGAAAGTGATACGACGCTTGTGGATTGTGGTCTGCCACCAATTGCCGGGCAACGCTCGTATTGCTTGAATGCCGAGCATCAGACCAGTCCCTTATATGATGTTCCTGTCACCCAAGACTTCGACTGGGTGCGCGCGACGGCGACTTTCCGCTGCGGCGAAAAAGAGTGGAATACCTGGCGGCAAGCACAGTTTATTGTGAAGTTTTTCAACAACGACCAGGAAATCAAAGCCCGCGCCATTCGGGCTTATCGCTTGCTCGAAAGTGGGCAAACGCGGACGATTTCGTTCAATATCAAAGCCCCTCGCCAAACTTTCAATAAAGTTGCAGTTTTATTTTGGAATGCGGAAAGCGATAAACCAATCTTGATGGATGATGTAAAATTGGAGACCTTTACCGAAGGCAATTAACAAATAACAATTTCCCATGCTAAAAATCGTCCTCACCGGACCAGAATCCACTGGTAAAACCACCCTGGCACGCCAGCTCGCCGAGCACTACCAAACCCTTTGGGTGCCGGAGTATGCGCGCTTCTATCTGAGTAGGCTCAGGCGTTCGTACAAACAGGAAGATGTGTTGGAAATCGCTAAAAGCCAGGTTCAATGGGAAGATGCCTGGGCGAAGCAGGCGAACGGCTTACTGTTTTGTGACACTGCTCTGCTAGTGCCGAAAATCTGGCTGCAATTCAAGTATGGCTGTGAAAATGAATGGATTGAAGCGCAATTGAAAACACGGACGTACGATTTGTATTTGCTTTGTGATATTGACCTGCCTTGGGGCACGGATCCCCTGCGGGAGCATCCGAATCTGAAAGATCGGCAGGCTTTATTTGATTTGTATTATTCTGAAAATCAGGCGCTTGGCGCGAATTTCGCAATTTTGAGCGGAAGCATATCCGAGCGCTTGCAATTCGCCATCCGGAAAGTCGATACCTTGTTGGAAAATTCTATTCACAGTTGATATTTTCCTCATTCTTTTTTATCTTTGCAACTTCTCATTTGGGGTGCCTTACTAACGATTGATAATTGTACATTGATAAATTTACCAAAATAATCAATCAACAATTTTCAATTCAAACAGGCTGAGATCATACCCATTGAACCTGCCCGGGTAATGCCAGGAAGGGATAATTGATTATTAGTTGTTGGTTTTCGATTGTTTATTTAGCGACTTTAAAAAATAAAATCAACAAATATCAATTTTTCAATGGTTATTTAGTGGAGTAAAACGCGGTTCAAACCCCTTGAACGGTGGATTTATTCATACTTAATAACAAAATTATGAAACGGACAATTGCAACAGCAATTGCGCTTTTTTGCACGCTTTATCTTGGCGCACAAGCCACTATAAATGGTAAAATTCTGGATGGAAACGGTGAACCGCTCTTCAACGCGAATGTCTTCATCGAAGAATTGCAACGGGGCGACGCTACCAAATTTGATGGCTCGTATCGCATTGCCGATGTGCCGGTTGGAAATTACACGCTACAAATTTCTTACCTGGGGTTTGAAAGTTTGCAACAAAAAATCGAAGTGGTAGCTGGTGTGAATGAATTCCACTTCGGATTGCCGGAAAGCGGGATTCGCCTCGATGAACTGACCGTCAAAGCCACCCGCGCCGACGAGCGCACACCGATGACTTTTACAAATTTAGACAAGGAGGAGTTATCCGCCAGCAATGTCGCGCAGGACATGCCCTTCCTCCTGCAATGGACGCCCTCCACCGTCGTGACGAGCGACGCGGGCGCGGGCGTGGGCTACACCGGCATCTGGATTCGCGGTAGCGACCCCACGCGCATCAACGTGACGATCAACGGTATTCCGCTCAACGATGCCGAATCACAGGGCGTCTTCTGGGTAAATATGCCCGATTTTGCCAGCTCGACGGAGGATGTGCAAATCCAGCGGGGCGTAGGCTCCTCGACCAATGGTGCCGGGGCTTTCGGAGCGACGATTAATCTAAACACCTCCAAGCTGTGCCCCGAACCGTATGCCGAAGTCAACGGCTCGGTCGGCTCATTCAACACGCTCAAAGGCAATATCCTGTTCGGAACGGGCTTGTTGAATAACAAATTTACCATCGACGGTCGCCTGTCGCGCATCACCTCCGACGGATTTATCGACCGCGCCTCGGC
>CAZFBU010000239.1:1242-3734 GCA_964517175.1 uncultured Saprospiraceae bacterium | reverse complement strand
CACCCCAGCTCCGGGCTGCTTCCAATCGGCTGCCCATCCGGCAACTCCGGAATGTAAGGCGTTTTGTAATCCTTCGGGTTGCGTTTGAACATAGCGATCTGCTCGTGCAAATACGTCAGGTGCGCCACCTGCGCCGGGTCGAGCGTGATGTCCATCTTGGCTTCCATTTCGTTGATTTTCAGCATCGCCGTTGCCGCTACCTGCCGCATGGTTCGGTCATCGCCCGCCAGATTCAATAAGTGATGCAGTACCAATTTTTCATTGATCCGGGCAATTTCTTTCTCGTATGCGGAGTAAGCATTTTTAACCTGCGCAGCCGCCATTAACTGGTCGAGCATATCTGACAAAGACATCCGCTGCGGATCGCGCGCGTGCTGCTCGATCACCCGTGCCAGGCGCGCCGGATTCAGCATCATGCTGATGGTGTGGTTCGCTGCACTCTCGGCTGCTGCCAACGGATCGAACGTATTGCCGGTGTAAATTTTGAACAATTCGCGGTCGCGACGATAGCCCGGCGGTTGTGGTGGTATCAGCTTCAGAATAGATTCCGGCATCATCAAAAAGCTCGGCTGCAAAGTTTCCAAAAGTACCGATAATGCATCACGCTGCATCTTATCGCTCACCATTTCGACAGGTTTTGGACTTGCGCCGCGCACGCCATAGTCGTAGGTAAAGCCGCCAATCACTTTGGATGCTGCCTCCACCTGAAAGCGATGCGACAGATACAAAGGCACGAGTACATTTTCCAGGGCTGCCATCGGCGCACCAATCGGAATATTTTTTTCATCGAAACCTGCCAGCGCCTTTTTGCGATAATTCATCATGCGGCGCATCTCACTCATCGGGTCTTTGCCATTGTCCCACAAGTGGGTGTAAGGATTCGCCGACGACTGCGGACGACCGTCCTGATCGGTAAGGTACAGCAAGCCCATTTCGTTATACGTCTTGTCCAAAATATCCATCAGCGCTTTCTTTTCATCGGTTCCCGCCGGAAAATCCTGATACCCGTAAATGATTGCGCGCTTGTCGTATTCGCCAATGCCGACATCGTACGCCTGTGAAAAATCTGCTTTTCCATTGGCATCGAACGTGATATATGGATGCGGATAATCCATCACCGATGCTCTGCCATTTACGCTTGATGCAAAATTGTGCGATAAGCCCAGCGTGTGCCCTACTTCATGTGCCGAAAGCTGCCGCAGGCGCGCCAATGCCATTTCCAGCATGCGCGGATCGGGGGTTTCCCCTTTTTCATACGCATCGATCAAACCCTGGGCGATCATAAAATCCTGGCGAACGCGCAGCGACCCCAGCGATACGTGCCCTTTGATGATCTCGCCCGTACGCGGATCGGTCACCGAACTACCGTAGCTCCAGCCCCGCGTGGAGCGGTGCACCCAGTTGATAACGTTGTAGCGCACATCCATTGGGTCGGCATCCGCCGGCAAAACTTTTACCTGGAATGCATCTTTGTAGCCTGCCGCTTCGTAAGCCTGATTCCACCAGGAAGCGCCTTCGATCAGCGCGGAAAGAATTGGTTCCGGCGTACCGGGGTCAAGGTAGTAAATGATCGGCTCGACAGGTTCGCTCATCGCTGCGTTCGGATTTTTCTTTTCCAAGCGGTGCCTGCGAATGAATTGCTTCACCAGCGGCTGGTCGATCGGTGTGGCATAATCGGCATAGCTGATCGCGCCGTAACCGCTGCGCGGATCGTACATTCTTGGCTTGTAATTACCATCCGGCAATTCCACCATTGAGTGGTGCATCTGCACGGTCAGGTCATCTGGCGAGGGCGCCACCGATCGGATGTAGCCGCCCTGCGCTTCGCCGGTGAAAGTGACCATTGCTTCAAATTCGGTGTTCTTCGGAAAATTCTTCGTCCGCGCCGGGTCAATTGCCGAGCGGGATTCGTCCAGGCGGTAAGTACCCTGATTGCCGCGCTTAAGCCGCCCGATTACGCCGTGGGCATCGCGCAGCAGGAACTTGGTCAGGTCAATCAGCACCTTGCCGTTTTCTTCCGCTTCCACTTTGAAACCCCAGAGCACCGATTTGGCGAAAGCCTGCTCCACCGACTTGCGCTCGGCAGCATTATCGCTCACGGCGCGATATTCGTAATTAGGTTGCATAAGCATAATCTTCGGTCCGCGTCGCACGAACTTGACGATGCTCGTACCGCCCAGTTGATTGCGGTCCAGCCCGATGTCATTGGAGCCAAGCCCTTCGGTCAGGGAGTTGACGTACAAAAATTCGGTATCCCATTTATCCACTTCCAGCCAAATCTGACCGGCGGTTTCGTCCCAGTAAAATTTAAAAAAGCCCTCAAAAACCTGCATGTTTGCTGTTTTATCGGCGATGGTTTTGGTCTTAGCATCCGATTGCGCCAGCAGCGCACCGCACGCCAGCACCAGTAAAAATGAGAAAAGGTGTCGCATGTTATTTGTGTTTTTAATTTTTGACAAAGGTAGTGGCGGACTTTATCCGTCGTCTGTTTT
>CAZFBU010000239.1:0-1142 GCA_964517175.1 uncultured Saprospiraceae bacterium | reverse complement strand
AATCGAAAAAATCCCGCCACCAGTAGATTATCTTTCGCCAATTTCCAACTTTGCCAGATTTTCATAGCATCAATCAAAAATCATCAACTGCTATGGTTACCCGCAAAGCCCTCCGGAATTTCTTCCTCGTGTCCACCCGCATTTTCCTGGGGTACATTTTCTTTTCCGCCGGTATGGCGAAGCTTTTACACGGCAATTTCCCGGGCATCATCGGACCGGTATGGCTGGAAGAGCGCCTGGCGGAGTATGGCTTGGGCATGTTCGCGCGCTTCATCGCGTACAGCCAGGTACTGGTGGGCTTGCTGGTGATGACGCAGCGCTTCGCGACGGTCGGGGCGGTGATGTTGTTCCCGATTATCCTCACCACGCTGATGGTCACCGTTTCCATGGAGTGGCGCGGTACGCCTTACGTGCTGGGCTTTTTCCTGTTGCTGAATGCGATCTTATTGCTGGCGGATTATCACAAACTGAAATTTCTGCTCACCGACAAACCCGAAGCGCTTCGCCATCTTCCGCTGGAACGCCAGTCCCCGAAACTCGACCTGATCTGGGCAATGGGCATTCTGCTGATCTTTGCCAGCACTTTTGTGTATGGTATCAACCCGACGCTGACCTACGGCATGGTTATCGCGGGCTTGCTGACCTTCGTGGGTAGCTGGGTGTGGCGGCGGTGGCTGGCGGCAAAACCGAAAACGGTTTGAAACAATTATGCGTATAGAACCTTTTGCCAACGCAGCAATGTGTTAAAAACTGGTCTTGTATCGTAAATGGAATGTTACTTTTTTTAGAAACGGGACTATCTGTTTATAGGAACAGATGACCGCAAAATTTACACACATTAATCTTTTTTTGGTTATAAATTTTCCATTTATTCGTTTTTTGTTGATGTATTTGATTAATTTTTGTGTTAAAGTTTTGCAAATCTGACGCCGACTTCTATCTTTGTGTCACCACTAAATCTCGTGACATAGACAGGAAGGGAAAACGCTAAGCTGCAGCCTTCATTTTCGAATTGCCTTATGACATTCAGGAAAAGCTGTTCATCTTAGTATATCGGTTAATCAAAAAACGCTCATGAGAAAGGAAAAATACGTTTATAACACCCAAACCCTCAGGTACGAAAAAGTCGTCGAAACGTGGCG
>CAZFBU010000238.1:0-3763 GCA_964517175.1 uncultured Saprospiraceae bacterium | reverse complement strand
TTAGATAAAATGACTTGGGAGTTCTGTTTGAAATAACTTACACCTTTTTGACGCAGCGGATGGTGAAAAGTCACATTTGGAGGCAAAAAAATTATGCCGGTACGACAATGCGAAGCGCCCGGGGCAGGATGGAAAAACGCACGGGAACGCCGCCCAGCAATTCGCCGTCTGCTTCGAGTTCTACGGTTTCGTGGGAAGTAACCGTAATATTTTTAACCTGAAATATCTCGATTTTTGGATGGCGGTATAAGGTACCATTATAAAAGCGATAGGTATTCAGCAGCACGCCCAGTTTTGTGACGCGCCGGGCGATGGTGAGCGCCAGCATTCCGTCTGTAGGATTAGCATGGGGTACCAGTTGCATGCCCCCACCCGAATAGCGCCCAATGCCAATATTAATGGTATAGAAATAATCCTCGACCGTCTGCCCATCGAAAACGATTTTTGCTTTAGGTAGCCGATAAAGGAACAGGCACCGCACAATCATGAGCAGATAGATGAGTTGGTGCACAATCCAGCGGCGGTACTTTTCTGCGTAGCGCACCACAAAAGCGTCGTATGCCATACCTGCCACGTTGGCGAAGTAACGCTGCTGCTCCGCTCCGTTTTTCTGGTATGCTGCGAAACCGACGTCCTGCAAAATTGTTTTGCCATCCCGGAGCATTTGCAGCCAGTCTTCCAGTTGCCTCGGAATACGGTGGGTACGCCTCCAGTCATTACCCGTACCAACCGGCAGAAGCGCATAGAAAATATCGGTCGGCTTCGCTATTGTTTGCTGAAGGATACCGTTGATGATTTCGTGGTTGGTGCCATCGCCACCCGCACCAATAATGTGCCGTACGCCTTGTGCAATTGCCGCAGCAGCCAGTTGGGTGGCGTGCCCGCGCGCCTCGGTGTAAGCGATCGTGCAGTTGGGCAGATGCGCCCGTAGGATTGGTTCCGCTTTTTGCCAATAACGTGCGCCTTTGCCATTACGCACCGCAGGGTTTACGATGATGTACCACGATTCGTGCTCCATAGTATTCTGGAAATATGCAACAAGGTAAGGACTTGCAAGCATTTTGCTGCCATGAAAAATGACGCAAATGACTTACATATTCCGCCGATACTGCCCGCCCACCTCGTACAGCGCATGTGTAATCTGCCCAAGCGTACAAACCTTCGTGGCTTCCATCAGCGCGGCGAAGATGTTTTCATTTGCCAATGCCAGTTCTTGCAATTTTTGGAGCGCTCGCTTGCCTTTATCTTTATGCGCTTCTTGAAGTTGGTTACGGGTCTCGATTTGCGCTTCCTTCTCCTCTTCCGTTGAGCGAATGACCTCATCCGGCACAATGGTCGGCGAGCCTTCGCTGTTCAGGAAGGTATTCACGCCAATGATCGGCAGTTCGCCCGTGTGCTTCAGCGTTTCGTAGTAAATGCTTTCCTCCTGGATTTTGCCGCGTTGGTACATGGTTTCCATCGCGCCGAGTACGCCGCCGCGCTCCGTGATGCGATCAAATTCGGTCAAAACCGCTTCTTCTACCAAATCGGTCAATTCTTCAATGATGAAAGCACCTTGCAGCGGATTTTCATTCTTGGATAAGCCTAATTCATGGTTGATAATCATCTGAATCGCTACTGCCCGGCGCACGCTTTCCTCCGTTGGCGTAGTGATGGCTTCGTCGTAAGCATTGGTATGCAAGGAGTTACAGTTGTCATAAATGGCGTATAAAGCTTGTAGCGTCGTCCGAATGTCGTTGAAGGCAATCTCCTGCGCGTGCAGCGAACGACCGCTCGTTTGGATGTGATATTTCAGCATCTGGCTGCGTTCGTTTGCACCGTATTTTTCGCGCATGGCTTTCGCCCAAATACGTCGGGCTACGCGCCCGATCACTGCGTATTCCGGATCAACACCGTTGGAAAAGAAGAACGAGAGGTTCGGCGCAAAGTCGTTGATATCCATGCCCCGGCTGAGATAGTATTCTACGAACGTAAAGCCATTCGACAGGGTGAATGCAAGCTGCGTGATCGGATTGGCACCTGCCTCTGCAATGTGATAGCCGGAAATCGAGACCGAGTAGAAGTTCCGAACTTTATTTTGAATAAAATACTCCTGCACGTCGCCCATCAGCTTTAATGAAAATTCTGTGCTGAAAATACAAGTGTTCTGCGCTTGATCTTCTTTCAGAATATCCGCCTGCACCGTACCTCGAACTGAAGATAAAGCTTTGGCTTTGAGTTCATTGTAAACTTCTGGCTCCAGCACCTGATCGCCAGTCACGCCCAGGAGCAGCAAACCCAAGCCATCATTGCCCTTCGGCAAATCGCCCCGGTACTCCGGACGCGGCAAGCCACGATCATCATATAATTCCTTCAATTTCGCTTCGACGAGATGCTCCAACTTGTTTTCCCGAATATATTTTTCACATTGCTGGTCGATAGCTGCATTCATAAAGAATCCACAAATCGTTGCCGCTGGCCCATTAATGGTCATCGAGACCGAGGTCTTTGGGTCGCACAGATCAAAGCCGGAGTATAACTTTTTTGCATCATCCAAACAGCAAACACTCACGCCGGAGTTACCGATTTTACCGTAAATGTCCGGTCGGTGATCCGGGTCTTCACCGTAGAGCGTCACCGAATCAAACGCGGTGCTCAGGCGATTCGCAGGCATTCCCAGCGACAAATAATGAAACCGACGATTCGTGCGCTCCGGCCCGCCCTCGCCTGCAAACATGCGCGTAGGGTCTTCGCCTTTCCGCTTGAATGGAAAAACGCCCGCTGTATAGGGAAATTCGCCGGGCACATTTTCCTGCAATGACCAGCGCAGAATCTCGCCCCAATCCTTGAATTTTGGCAGAATCACCCGCGGAATGCGTGTATGCGCAAGCGATTTGGCGAAAGTTGGCACTTTGATGTCTTTACCACGCACTTGATACACGTATTCATCCGCCGCGTATGCCGCTTTTTTATCTTCCCAATTGTCAATGATGCGTTTGCAATGCCCATCAAACTCTAATTTCAACTCATCATAAGTGGCTTGTAGCACCTTGTTTACATCCTCATTTTCAACGGCTTGCATCGTTTGGTTCAAACTAAAAAGCTTGCGCGCAATGTCCACCTGCTTTTCCACCCAGGCATCGTAGCGACGATTATTTTCCGAAATTTCTGACAAATAGCGCACCCGCTTCGGCGGAATGATGAAAATCTTTTCCGACATGCCCGCTTCCTGCTCCGCATCAGATTTCAAATCGGCGCCGGTTTTATCGGCAATTTTATCCATCAGCACCCGGTAGAGTTGATTCATGCCCGGATCATTGAATTGCGAAGCAATCGTACCATAAACCGGCATTTCATCAACGGGTTTTTCAAAAAGCTGGTGGTTTCGCTGAAACTGCTTGCGCACGTCCCGCAGGGCATCCTGTGCACCGCGCTTGTCGAATTTATTCAAGGCGATGACATTCGCAAAGTCGAGCATGTCAATTTTTTCCAACTGCGTCGCCGCGCCGTATTCGGGGGTCATTACATACAAGGAAACATCGGAATGATCGACAATTTCCGTATCCGATTGACCGATGCCCGAAGTTTCCAAAATAATCAGATCAAAATCAGCCGCTTTCAAAATATCTACCGCCGACTGCACGTGCTTAGACAACGCGAGGTTGCTCTGCCGCGTGGCAAGCGAACGCATAAATACCCGCTCGTGGTTCACTGAATTCATGCGAATCCGATCGCCCAAAAGTGCGCCGCCTGTTTTCCGCTTCGACGGATCGACCGAAATAAT
>CAZFBU010000237.1:0-3765 GCA_964517175.1 uncultured Saprospiraceae bacterium | reverse complement strand
AATATTTGACAGGCAAATATAGTAAAATCCGAATAAGGTGCGAGTACTCCGCCCGATTGCGTATTCTCATCCCTCGGAAAAGATGCCTATCTTAGCGGGAATTATACCAAAATCAATGCCTTATGCCAAAGCTAATATTTCATTTTTTCTGCTTGCTGTTCCTGATAGCCGCCTGCCAACCATCCGGGAACCCAACCAACGAACCCGATGCAGCGTTTGAACCGGCGCCACCCGAAAATGAAGACGAGTTGCTGCTGCGCCTGTCTGCCGAACTCATTCCTGACCCCCAAACGCAGGCGCAGCAAGACCAGAACAAAATCATCAATTACGCTATTGACCGCTCGCTCGATGTGCAGGCTACCCGCTCCGGCTTGTTTTACCAAATCATCGAACCCGGCTCCGGCGATACGCTCCGATGGGGCGACCGCGTGCGCGTGCACTATCGCGGCTATTTTCTCAACAGTCAGGAATTTGATTCTTCCTACAAACGAAACAAGCCCCTCGAATTTTACATCGGCAATATGATCGACGGATGGAACGAAGCCCTGGAAATGATGCAGCCCGGCACAAAAGCCATACTGCTCCTGCCTGCTCACCTCGGCTACGGCGAAAAAGGACTCCGGGACGGCAATGGCAAAATACTCGTGCCACCGAATGAAGTACTCGCTTTTGAAATGGAAGTGTTGGAAAAGTTGGCGTCAGCCGACTATTGAAACTCATTCAGCCGCTGCACAATATCCGGGCACACCCGCGCCATCGCTTCGTCCACTTCCTGCTGGCGGGCTGCCAGATCGCCATACCGGTCGGTCATGTCATCGGCGCAGGACTGGCTTTCCTCGGCAAGTCGCCCCAGTTCTTCTATCGCGCCTTCCAGGGCTTCCGAGTCTGTCCCATCTCCCAGCGTGTTGTACATCTCAATCATCGGGCGCAGGCAGTCGCACAGCTCACCGGCGATGGTGTCGATCTCGGAAGTAGAATTACAACTAACAGCGAAAAAAAACAGAATCGGGAGCAACAGACGGGATATTTTCATGGCTTTTGTAATTGGCATCTATAAATTTGATTGGCATGCTAAAAGTAGCAGTTAAAAACGAAACGACCAACTTTGCGCGCTGCATTTCACGGCAGAAAGGAGAAAAACACCATCGGATCGGGGCAATTTTCCAGATACCGTGCAGCGTCTGACTTCGTCGCAACGCCAGGGTAATCGCCGGTTTTGCTTTCCATATCCAGCATCAGCTGAAAATGCAAATGGGGCACCCAGCCACCATTTTCGTGCCGCGTGCCGAAGGTAGCAAATGGTTCGCCCCTGGCAATTGCCTTGCCTGTTGTCAACCCTTCGAGCGAAGCTCGGGAAAGATGACCGTACAGGGTGTAAAGCGCTAAATTCTCCAGCTCATGTCGCAAAATAATCGTCGCGCCATAGTCCAGCACGCCGTCGTTGTAAGCAAAGCTGTGTACCTGCGCATCCAGCGGCGCATACACCGGCGTGCCCGCCGCCTGCCAAAGGTCCATGCCCAAATGAATGCAGCGCGGTTTGGCTTTGCCGTCATTGAATAGTGGACTTTGCTGATAAAAAATGCGATGCTCGGCGTAGCCACCGTAGCCAACTTTTGCGCGTTGCTTTGTCAAAACCTCCTGCACGTAGGCATCCAGCCCCTCGTACGTCGTGACATTGCGCGATTCAAAGTCGGGATTGTGAATGCTCAAATCCAGGTGCAGGTAGTCTGCAGCCGCATAATCCTGCCCCAAAACCGGGAATGGCTGCTGTTGTTTTATCCGATCAATCAATTTCCTTTTTTCCATTTTTGCAAAAAAACGAATTCCGGTTTATAAAATTTCTACTATCGCCGGCTGAGCGTTTAAAAATTTTCAAAAAGATACGCGAAAACGAATATTTAAATTACCATTTTTAAAACAAAAAAACTATTTAATTGAACAAAGTGTAAATTTTAAATTATTTTCATAAAAAATTTGCAAATAAAAGCCCGATATATTTAAATTTGCATCGTAAGCAATTGCAAAAAGAGACATTCAAAAGCGAGTGCCTGAAAATTGCGAGCAAAATTAACACTGTGAGGTGATGAAACTTTAGGCAGCCATGCCCTCTTGTCTCGAGGGTGGGGACGCAGAAAAAAAGACAGAATATAGCCGGTTTGCCGACAGGGGTTGACCACCAAGCATTTTGTTCTGTTCCTAATCTCCCCTTGAAGGTTCGAATCCTTCCCTCACAGCCAGCTTTTTTTTCCTTTTACCGAATAGGACTTAGAATTAGTGAGTGTGCCAGCTCTGGAAGTTTTCCAAAGCTGGTTTCTTTTTTACGTCTTTTCCTTGCCATCCGCCCACGGCACAGGATTTCGCTTCGCTCAACTTTCGATTTCCGAATTTCCACTTCGCCCTACCCCTTTCAGCCACTTTTCCATTTCGTCCATCGCATCCAGCATATTCGGGCAGCACGACTTCACAAACTTCATATCCAACGGCTTATCGCCATAGCTATCTGCCATATCGAGCGCCTGCTGACCATCGAAATCGACATACGACAGGCGCGCGCTCAGGTCTTCCGGCGGGCAGCCAAAGTCGCCACTGGGCAACAGCGCAACGCCGGTTTCTTCCAGCAGCTTCTCGCAGAGTTGCCGGTTCGTAGCCATGCCGCGCCGTGCCAGCGATTCGCGATAATAGTCAAAATCCGGAAACAAATAGAATCCGCCCTGCGGCCTGGGTGCGGCGACGCGCATTTTTTCCAGGCGGGCGTGCATGGTTTTGCCGACGATGCGCAGCACGTTCCGGACGTTTTTCAGATATTTTTCAATTTCCGGATTTTCCCGGAATGCTTCAACCGCCGCGTACTGAATCGGCGCACTGGTGGAGGTGAACGTCTCACTCGCCACGATTGCCATGGCATCGAGCAGCCAGCGCAAAGATGGTGGGAAAATGAAGGTTCCCAGTCGCCAGCCCCCGGCACCGCACCACTTGGAAAGCCCCGTGCTCACGATCGTACCCTCCGGATAAAAGCGAGCGATAGACACATGCTGCCCCGTGTGGTGCAATTCGCCATAAATTTCGTCAGAAAGTAACAACATCCGGTATTTGCGCGCCACCTCGGCAATTTTTCTGAGGCGATCAACGGTGTAGGTAGCGCCCGTCGGGTTTGCCGGGTAATTCAGAATGGCAAGGCGCGGGCGGGAAGGATCCTGCTCGCAGATGGCTTCCAGCATTTCCGGCGTGAGTCGGCGGTCGTTGACCGCGTGCGTGTCCACCCATTGCACTTTGCGCCCAACGATGACCGCCTGTGGCGAATAAGATACCCAACTGGGCTTAGGGATGACCAAATCACCGTAATAAACCAGTTGCAAAATAAAAAGCAGCTCTTTGGAACCCGGACCGATGAGAATATCTTCGGCCGAACGATCGAGGTTTTGCCTGCGGTTGTAAAAACCGGCGATGGACTCGCGCAGTTCGTGCAGCCCCTTCACCGGCAGGTAGTCTTTTTCGGCGGCGTGATTTTTCAGCGCTTGTACCACCGGCTCCGGCACCGGAAAGGGCGACTGCCCGAAGCCCAGCCGATAGACTTTCTTGCCTTGTTGCTGCAGTTCCCGTGATTTTTCATTGATTGCCAGTGTAGTTGATTTGCTCAATCCCCGAATGTTCAGATTCAGGTCAACGCGAATGTGCGGTTTGTGGTGCAATTTTTGCATAGCTTCTTCTAAATTGTAGTGTATTTTTGAGGTTAAGTGCCTGTTCCAAACTATCTATAAGTAATTT
>CAZFBU010000236.1:0-3873 GCA_964517175.1 uncultured Saprospiraceae bacterium | reverse complement strand
ATCAGCATATTAAAAACTTGCGAAAAAAAATTGTGACTACCAAAAATCAGGAATACATCAAAACCATTTACGGCTTAGGGTATAAATTTAGCGCATGAACCTCATTATCAAAACAACATTCTTTTACATTGCAATTACGATGCTGGTTTTCGGTATCGGAGGCATAGTCATGTATGCGATGGTCTTAAAAGAAGTGAAAAAAGAAACCGATTATGACTTGCGGTACAATCTAAAGCGCCTCGTCAAATCAATCGAAGCGGGTGTACCAACTGAATACTTAATCGACGATCGGGTGCATATTGCCAAAACAGATAACATCTTACCACAAGATACCCTGCATGTATATGGAGATACCCTGGCTCCCCACCCTTATTTGCCGCGGCAGGAATTGCAGCGGGTACTCAAGACAACCGTTGAGGTAAATGGACAGTATTACCGCCTGAGCGTCATGGATGTTTTCATCGAATCTGATGATATTTACGAAGGCGTGGTAAATGCAATGGTTGGCTTATTCATTGTTCTGGGCGTAACCTTGCTGGTGTTTAGTTTTTTTATTACACGATGGCTATATCGTCCTTTCCAGCAGATACTTAACAGCCTCAGCAGTTTCAATCTTAAAAAAGAAGATTACATCGAGTTGCCAGCTACTTCCACTAAAGAGTTTCGGGAGCTTGGCACGTTTGTCAAACAAATGGTAGCGCGAGCGCGCCACGACTATCGTGCCGTTAAAGAGTTTTCGGAAAATGCCTCCCACGAAATGCAGACGCCCCTCGCCATTGCCCGTGGCAAGCTGGAGTTGCTGACCGAGACCGAAGGGCTGTCGCCCGAACAATCCAACCTGATTCAGTCGGCTCAGCAGTCGCTTCACAAGCTTTCCAAGCTGGGCCGGGCGCTTTCACTGCTTACTAAAATTGACAACGAAGAATTCTTTACACGGGAAACCATCGATTTTTCTCAAATTGTTCGCACTTGCATCGGCAACTTTGAAGAGCTGGCAGCTTACAAAAGACTTAGATTAACCCATGAAGTTGGCGATGAGGTGTTGTTAAAAATAGACCCCATTCTCGCTGATGTTCTGATCGGCAATCTGGTGAAAAACACCATCAAGCACAATGAAACCGGAGGCTGGATCGATATCAAGCTCCAACAGGATAAACTCCGGATACGCAACACCGGAAAACCGCCTGCTGTGGCTACCGACCAGCTCTTCCAGCGCTTTCAGAAAAGTCGGCACAGCAATGGTTCGCTGGGGTTGGGATTGGCCATTGTCAAGAAAATCTGCGAAGTGAGCAGTTTTGACATTCGATACCAATATGATGCCGGCATTCACGACATAACTGTTAAATTCTCTTAAGAAAATCCTAATTCAGAATTTCTTCAGAATTAATTCAAATGCGCCACAGCATTGGCTCATACCTTTGTAACGGGTATTGACGGCGATTTTCCTGTCTGAACCAAATCCTATTTTTCGCATTAGGAAGGCGAATACCATAAATTGACTATTGACGAACCAAAAGAAGTTATGAAGTTTTTTAAACACTTACTATTGATAGCCGCCGGATTATTCCTGACCCTACACAGTCAGGCGCAGTCCGGGGGGCTGGTGACCGGAAAAGTAATGGATCAGCAAACCGGCGACCCGCTGGATTTCGCGACCGTCAGCTTGTATGCAGTAGCAGACAGCTCGCTGGTGACGGGCGGTGTCACTGACGGACAAGGCATTTTCAGCATTGATGCTGATTTTGGTGACTACTACGCAGAAGTATCCTTCATTTCGTATCGCAACCACATTATCGAGGACATTCGGGTCACTGCCGAAAGTCCTACAGCCGATGCCGGAACAGTTGAACTCATATCGGATGCGGCAACGCTCATGGAAGTGGAAGTGCGGGCGGAAAAAAGTCGCGTGGAGATGTCGCTTGATAAACGTGTTTTCAATGTAGGTAAAGATTTAGCGAACAACGGAGGCGATGCCACCGAAGTACTCGACAACATACCTTCCGTAGCGGTTGATGTAGAGGGCAACGTGAGCCTGCGCGGCAGCGGTGGCGTGCGTATCCTCATCAATGGTCGGCCCTCGGGGCTGGTCGGAATCGGTGATACCGACGGTTTGCGCCAAATACCCGCAAATTTGATCGAACGAGTGGAAATCATCACGAATCCTTCGGCTCGCTACGAAGCAGAGGGCATGGCAGGTGTCATCAATATTATTCTGAAAAAAGATAAGGAAGAGGGATTGAACGGTTCGATAGACCTCACCGCCGGTTATCCCGATCGCTATGGCGTTGCTGCCAACCTGAACTACCGTCGGAAAAACCTTAACTTCTTTGCCAATTATGGCTTGAACTATCGCACCAGTCCGGGCGGCGGTTTCACCTTCCAGGAGTTTACGGACGCCAGTGGCGTACAGCGCTTTTCCGAGCAAAATCGCGTCCGCGAGCGGTCCGGCCTGTCAAACAGCATTCGTACCGGTATGGATTATTACTTCAGCGACAATACCATCCTGACTGGTTCTTTCCTGTACCGGGGTGGTAATGATGAAAATTTCTCGGAAATCGAATACCGGGATTACGTCAGCTCTCTGGATGACCTGGAAGACATTGCCGTGCGGCGCGAGGAAGAATCGGAAGTAGAACCAAATTACGAATATGCACTAACTTTCCGGCACAACTTCGGAGAGAAAAAACACGATCTGGTGGTCGATTTTCGTTATCAGGATAATCTGGAAACCGAGCGTTCCAACATTCGGGAACAGTTTTTTACCCCCGAATTTACGGATACCGGCGAACCGGATTTGCAACAGCGATCCTTCAATGAAGAAATACAAAAACAGTTGATCGGGCAAATTGATTACACGCTGCCGCTGGGCGAAGATGGTATGTTTGAAGCCGGATTGCGCACGGCCATTCGCAATATCCAAAACGATTATCTGGTGGAAGAATTTGAGGGATCAATATGGGAACCCCTTGCCGGACTGAGCAATGATTTCCTCTACGACGAACGTGTTTACGCGGCATACAGCATCTATGGTAATAAAATTGGAAAATTTTCTTTTCAAATGGGTTTGCGGGCGGAATATTCCGACATTGTAACCGAGCTGTTGCAGACCAACGAAGTGAACGATCGGGATTATTTCAACCTTTTCCCGAGTGCACACATCGGCTACGAACTGGCAAATGAAAACTCTGTTCAGGTAAGTTACAGCCGCCGGATTAACCGCCCGCGTTTTTGGGATTTGAATCCGTTTTTCTCTTTCACGGACGCCCGGAATTTCCGAAGCGGCAATCCAAACCTGGACCCGGAATTTACCGATGCTTACGAAATCGGACACCTCAAATACTGGGATAATGCTTCCCTCTCCTCATCGGTCTATTATCGATACACCACCGGCGTGGTCGATCGTATTCAAACATTTGACCAGGACGGCAATACCATTTCCCAACCGCAAAATCTGGCAACGGAAGATGCCTTCGGATTTGAGTTCACTTTTTCTTACACGCCTTTCAAATGGTGGGATGTCGATGGTAATTTTAACTTTTACCGATCTATTGTGGATGGAGGCAACCTGGCTCCTGACTTACAGGCGGATTTTTACAGCTGGTTTACTCGCATCAATTCAAAATTTGACCTGTGGAAGGTCGTCAAAGGACAAATGCGCCTCAACTACCGGGCGCCACGCCACACCACGCAGGGGCTGAATAGGTCCATTTACTATATGGATTTGGCGCTGAGCAAAGATATCTTAAATAAAAAAGCGACACTCACACTAAGTGTTCAGGATGTATTCAACTCCCGCAAACGTCGATTCATCACGGATGTGCCCGGCTTTTACCGGGAAGGTGATTTTCAGTGGCGCGCGCGTCAGGCAATGCT
>CAZFBU010000235.1:1573-3904 GCA_964517175.1 uncultured Saprospiraceae bacterium | reverse complement strand
TAAAGATTTGAAATATCATCTGTTCGGTTCAAAATATCGCTGGCTGCAATTTGGCGATGCGTTCAAAATTCCGGAAACCGAAGCTTCGATCATCATCGACGAAGATCATCGCGGTACGAGCATTGGCTACCAGGAGTCGATTCGCATGTATCTGACTTTTGACGAAAACGTGTCCATCGAGAAAATCGTCGATTGGCTTTATCCACGCATCAAAGACAGCGCTCGCTCGCTGATTGTTGAAGGTGAGAAAATTGAAATCGAGCCGTTCAACATTTTCTACGCCATCCGAAAAAAAGCCTTCGTACGCATCGAATTGCCCGCTGGCAACTCTGAAACGCCTGACAAATAAAAACCTGATTATCAAATTTTTATAAACCAAAAAACAAATATCTGCTCCGAAGCTCGAACCTTCCGTACCGAACTTTGTAATTTTACCAAAAAAATCGAATGTATGCTCACTGCGATTTCTCCGGTGGATGGACGTTACCACGCCAAAGTACAGGAACTGACCAACTTTTTTTCCGAATTTGCCCTCATCAAATACCGCGTTTTTGTGGAAGTGCAATATTTCATCGCGCTTTGCGAAATGCCGCTGCCGCAATTGGGAGACTTCGACAAGAGCAAATTCCCGGAACTGATTCGCATTTGCAATACCTTCGACCTGAACGCTGCCGAATCTATCAAAAACATTGAAAAGGTTACCAACCATGATGTGAAAGCAGTCGAATATTACCTCAAGGAGCAATTCGACGCGCTTGGAATTGGTAAATACAAAGAGTTTATTCACTTCGGATTAACTTCGCAGGATGTGAATAATACGGCTATTCCGCTCCTGCTGAAAGACGCCATGAAGCAGGTTTACCTGCCGATTTTTGAGCAATTGCGCAATCGACTCGACGCCCTGGCGGATGGCTGGCTCGACATTCCCATGCTGGCGCGCACGCACGGGCAACCGGCTTCGCCGACGACCGTCGGCAAGGAGATCAAGGTATTTGTGCAACGCCTGAATACGCAGATCGAGCAGTTGAAAAGCATTCCCGACAGCGCAAAATTTGGCGGCGCAACCGGCAATATGAACGCGCACTACGTGGCTTATCCGGATAAGGATTGGCACAATTTTGCGAACTTTTTCCTGCACCAGTACCTCGGCTTGGAGCGTTCACATCCAACTACGCAGATCGAGCATTACGACAATCTCGCTGCGCTGTTCCAGGCGATGAGCCGCATCAATACGATCCTGATTGATTTATGCCGCGACATCTGGACTTACATTTCGATGGATTATTTCAAACAAAAAGTAGTCGCCAATGAAGTGGGTTCGTCCGCGATGCCGCACAAGGTGAATCCGATTGATTTTGAAAATGCCGAAGGCAATCTGGGCATCGCGAATGCACTGTTCACGCACCTGGCGGAAAAATTGCCAATTTCCCGTTTGCAGCGCGACCTCACCGACAGCACCGTGTTGCGTAACATCGGCGTGCCGATCGCGCATACGATCATCGCTTTTAAATCCATTTTGAAAGGCTTGGATAAATTGCTGCTCAACGAGCGAAAGCTGCACGAGGATCTGGAACGCAATTGGATGGTGGTCGCCGAAGCGATTCAGAGCATCCTTCGGCGCGAAGGCTACCCGCAGCCCTACGAGGCACTCAAAGCACTCACGCGCGGCAAAACGAGCATTACGCACGCGGGGATTGTCGAATTTATTGATAATCTGCAAATTAGCGACGCCATTAAAGCGGAATTGAAAGAAATCACGCCGCATAATTACGTTGGGAAGGTGTGACGGTAGGACGGTATATCGGTGCAACGGTGCACGGCATGTCGGTAAACCGTTACACCGTGCACCGATACACCGACAACATTATTGTACCCGCTTCCCCGCCTCATATTGCACCACGCGCGGTTCTTCGTAGTTGGGTTTGATGAATTTGTTCATGAAATTATTGGCGCCCACTTCGTCCGGGAAGTCGCCGACGGTGTAGGAAAATTGATTGCCTTCCAGCGTTTCCATCACCACATTGCCGTGCCGAAAGAAGACCTCGCTCGTGTCCGCCAGCAAGGTATCGGTCACCATGATCTCGATGCGGTAGCCAGTGTAGTTTTCGGGCAAATCCCGTGCCGGGTAGCCTTCAGGCTTCTTCACGTTGATCTCCAGGTCCACGGCTCGGCGCACCATGCCCTGATTCGTTTTGGTGGAATCCGCCTGCTTTTTTTCCAGTGGCCGGTCGAATTCCTCGCTTTGCGCAAAAGCAAAAACGAACGAAAAGGTCAAAACCAGCGTCGCGAGTATTATTTTTTTCATACAACTATTTTTAGGGCGATTCATTT
>CAZFBU010000235.1:0-1473 GCA_964517175.1 uncultured Saprospiraceae bacterium | reverse complement strand
GGAATTAGAACGAAAATAGATTTGCTAAATCTCAAAGACTTCGTAAATCTTTGATTATCAAATTTAAATATCAACTAAACCATTTTTTGACAATAGCTGATGTTCAAACAAAAATACAGAAAATAATGAGTTTGCGAATCGTTTTTATGGGCACGCCCGAATTTGCCGTGCCCGCGCTCGATATTTTAGTACAAAACGACTACGAGGTGGTTGGTGTTGTGACGGCAACCGACAAATACGGCGGTCGCGGCGGCAAGCAACTGATCGAATCGGCGGTGAGAAAATATGCGGTAGCGCACGATATCCCGGTGCTGCAACCGGAAAAGCTGCGCGATCCGGCGTTTCTGGAAGCGTTGCAAAAGCTGGAAGCTGACATCTTTGTGGTGGTCGCCTTCCGCATGCTGCCGGAAGTCGTTTGGGCGATGCCCTCGAAAGGCACGTTCAACCTGCACGGTTCGCTCCTGCCTAAATACCGCGGCGCCGCGCCGATCAACTGGGCGATCATCAACGGCGAGCGCGAAACGGGCGTCACCACGTTTTTTATTCAGCAGAAAATCGACACCGGCGATGTGATTTTACAAGCGAAAATGCCCATTGGCGAGAATGAAACTGCCGGTGAAGTGCACGATCAAATGATGCTGCTCGGCGCAGAAACCGTGCTCAAAACCGTCCGGCTCATCGAGCAGGGCGACGTCAAACTCCAACGCCAGGACGATGCACAAGCGACCAAAGCGCCCAAGATTTTCTACGAAACCTGCGAGATCGACTTCCACCAAAGCACAGAGCAGGTGCACAACTTCATCCGCGGACTCAGCCCCTACCCTGCCGCCTGGACGACGCTCGACGGCCAGCAACTCAAAATTTTCCGCACCACCAAGGAAATCGCGCCCCACGAGCACGAACCCGGCACCTTCCTTTCCGACAACAAAAAAATGCTCAAAATCGCCACCACCGACGGCTATGTGCACGTGCACGAGCTGCAGCTACAAGGCAGAAAGCGGATGGATACCGTGGCATTTTTGAATGGGTATGTATTTGAGCAAGGAAAAAATAAGAAAATTTTACCTGAGTAAAAAATATAGTGCTTTTCGCTACTTGCTTTTCGCTTTTCGCAATACAAGCAGTTGGTAATGAAAACTTTAACCGAGTTTGTTTCGTCAAAAAGTTGATCAAACAACTATAATTCTGAGTTGTTACTATCTGATATAGCGGCTGAACATCCTGCCCTCTCCCCCGGACGGACCGGAGTCCTGTTCGGACAACATAGCCCTGCGTTGTGATCCGGTGAACTTACTTTTTTTCATCGCCTGTTTTTTGAAAATTAGCCAATTTTTGCCTAATTCACTGCTTTTACTTGGTGGCGTCATTGGGGAAGAGGACACTTTGTTGTATATCGTTTATTTTAACCAATTGTAAGCATAGTTGGCTACTTCTTCCCATCCATTTTCTCCGGCAATAAAATGATCACGCCCT
>CAZFBU010000234.1:0-4078 GCA_964517175.1 uncultured Saprospiraceae bacterium | reverse complement strand
GGCAATGAATAAATGCTCCGGCTAAAGGTTTGGAGAATCGGGCGTATCGTCCACATTTCTGAAATCTTTTACACCGGGAAAATTGGGTAAACACTTGTTCTCAGGAGGCTACAGCCGAAACACTATGGCCTCCTCTTTTAATTCGGTGTTAACCCAAGTTTAATTTTTGGTTTTATCGCATTTTTCAGTTTAAGTTAAGCGGCTGATAAACAAATAAATGCACGGATAATTCGCCTTTTTTAGCAGGGGTGAGGTGCTTCAGGTTCATTTTTTTAGAAAAAACCTCTAATTTTAAGCATCCCAAATAACCACTCTGAGATTATTTTTTCAAGACGACCTTAAATGTTGAAATCTTTTTTTGCGCTGACAAATCGTAATTGCACATGAAGAAAATGCACAAAAACCATTCCATGTTGTTGTTATTCGGGCTTTGAGTCCCGATGCATTCTGGTCAAAATATTCTTCTCTGCGCAGCGCGGTAGCCTCCTTTTTTCTGGAAGCTGCCCTTCTCCATTTTCGGTTCGTCGCACCGGCGGCGTACAAGCGTACGTTGCAATCTGATAGAAACGACCTTTGCTTTTAAATAAAAATTCGCGTACCTAACAAGATCATAATCACATGGAAAAAGTTTACCGTAGTTTTCATTCTTACTCAGGATTCCTGAAACTTCGAGCAGTTTTAGTAATCTCTATTTTTTTTGCAGTCTTTTCTTTGAAGGGGCAAGATTTGATAATAACTGGAGTTATTGATGGACCTTTATCAGGTGGACTTCCTAAAGCCGTTGAGCTTTATGTTGTTAATAATATTCCAGATTTGGGCATATATGGCATTGGCTCTGCAAATAATGGAGGAGGTACTGATGGTGAAGAATTCACTTTCCCAGCGGTATCCGCAACTTCAGGTGATTTCATTTACATTGCATCAGAGTCCACTGGCTTTATGAGCTTCTTTGGCTTTGCGCCAGATTACACGAATAGTGCAGCTAATATAAATGGCGACGATGCTATCGAATTGTTTCAAAATGGCTCCGTTATTGACGTGTTTGGTGACATCAACACCGATGGTACGGGTCAACCCTGGGAGCATACTGATGGCTGGGCATACAGAAATGATGCTACCGGACCAGATGGCTCTACTTTCGTGCTCGCTAATTGGTCTTTCAGTTTGCCCAATGCACTCGATGGCGAAACTACAAACGCCTCTGCGACGACGCCTTTCCCTATTGGCACCTACATGCCATTAGTGTCTATGCCCATGACGACAGTTGTCATCAACGAAATTCGCATTGACCAACCAAGTGGGGACGATGATGAATACTTTGAGCTTTTCGGTACACCCAATACCCCACTGACTGGCTTGACTTACATCGTCATCGGCGATGTTGGAGCAGGAAGTGGTTTTATCGAAAATGTGACCGATTTGACCGGGCAAATGCTCGATGCCAATGGCTATTTCGTCGCTGCGGAAGGTACTTTCTCGCTCGGCACTGCAAATTTAACTACTTCTTTAAATTTTGAAAATAGCGACAACGTCACGCATTTACTGGTGCAAGACTTTTCCGGTGCCAATGGCGATGATCTGGATACCGATGATGACGGTGTGCTGGATGTTATGCCCTGGACGGCTATCGTCGATGAAATTGCACTTATCGAAGACCTCAGCACCGGAGAGCAAGTTTACAGCACCAATCAAGTAGGACCCGATGGCTCCTTTGTACCGGCTCACGTTTTCCGTTGCGCAAATGGTGACGGCGCTTTTGAAATCGGTGCTTTCGATCCAGCTTCTGGAAATGATACACCAAATGCTACGAATGATTGTGTCATCAATGATGTGACGGCAGATCAATTGGTCTTCGACTTCCCCGCCGAGGTTTTTGTTGATGCGCCTTTTGAATTGCAGGTTTGCGCATCTGATGGCTCTATGACTGCCGAAAGCTACAGCGAGGCGATCAGCATCATCCAGACTGCGATGGGCAGTCCGGCGATGATTATGCCGATGCCGACGCTCGATCCGCTGCAGGGCTGCGTGACGTTTATGGTGGTTCCGACAGATGTTGGCAACATCTCCTTCGAGGCATTTAGTGGCGTTTCTCCGAATGCCATTACGGGTAATTCTGGCAACATCAACGTGATGGATCGCTGTCCTGATTTGGAAATTCCGGATGATTGCTTGCCGATCGTTGATTTTGAAGGTTTTGATGCTTCCGGCTTTGCGCCAAACCCAGCAGCGGGACAGCTTTGTTCCTTCCATTGGGCGATCGAAGGCTTTTCCGACGGTGATTTGAATTTTGGCGGTACGCAAACATCTAACGATTATACAAGAGGCGTTGTTACCCAAGCCGATGTGGAGAATGGAAATATAACATTTGGCGGTATTTATGTATTAGAATACGATGGTGGGTCGAATACAGCGCTCTGGATCCAACCTTCAGGCGCTGATTTCACTGACGGTTCACTCACCTTGAAAGTTTGTAACAATTCTGGTCAGAAGCTAAAAAATATCGGCGTAGGTTTCGATTTTCTGGTATTGAATGACCAAGACAGAAGCCAAAGCCTTGATCTGGGCTTCTCCCTGATGTACTCCATGAACGGCAGCGATTATACAAACCTGATTGAAACGATGACGCCAGGCACGGCTGACATGGAAGCGATGCTGATGGTCACGCAGCAAGGTGCTTGTATTCAGAATGCTCACCTGCAGGATGGCGAATGTTTGTTCCTCCGTTGGGAAAGTGACGATGCAACAGGTAGCGGCTCCCGTGACGAATTTGGTATTGATAATATTCGCGTCTGTGAAGCGCCTGATTTGACCATTGATGCTGTCGCAGCCTGCACTGATGATAACCAGAAAGATAAATACAATGTTGAAATTTACGAAATAACCGGCGGTACCGGACCATTTACAGTTACGTTAAAAGAAGAGGACGGGACGATTCTCGAAACAGTTGATTACGATGGTTCTTCTACGCTGGTTTTAGATGGTGAAGACGACAACAGTTATGATCATTCTGGCGACGGTGGCGCGGTGAAAATACTCGAAGTCAGAGATGAAACGGGCATCCCGGTCAAAGTTGAAATCGTGGAAGTGCTTTGCGGCTATCCGCAGGGACAGGCGTTTTGCTATTGCAAAGATGATGGAACGACCGGCACCGAAGATACCCGACTAAATGCCGGTGCGATCATGGCGCAATCTGAGCCAGGTACCTTCATGACGGGTGGCTCTAGTGGGCAAGAACAGGTTTATATTCTTACCGATCCGACAAATGAAATTCTGCAAGTAAATGAAACCGGGTTATTCTTGGACCTCGAGAATGGGGATTATTTGGTGTATGCCCTCAATTATCGCACGGATCACCCTGAACCTGAGGATGTAATGGCGCTTGAAGAGGCGCTGACGTCAGGTAATTCAATTATACCAATTCTGAATGGATTGCAAGGTATGGGCGACTTGGCAGACGCCTGCTATGCGGTGTGTAATGATGAAAATGGCACGATCACTCCGGCAATGTTTACCGTTGACTGCGGCATCATCGCGGAAAATGTAACCTATACCATTCCGACGTGTAGCGTTGGCTCTGATGTATTCTTCAGCTTCAATTTGCAGCGCTGCTTCGATAATATGGACGATTTAAATCTTGATCTGCTACAACTCGATTTCGGCGAATTGGAAGATAATCTTTTCTCACTCGCTGAAGATGGAGAAACATTGAAAGGATCAGACGCAGAGTTGAAAGATTTGATAAGCGCGAGTACGCTCGATGAAAAGCCGAATGTACAAGCAGCCGGCGATAACGTCCTTTTCGTAGAATATGGCTTGACGCTGACGCCCGATGATGTGGGCACATATCCCGTAACCATCAATTTCAATGGCGCGAGCGTAACTGTCAATATTCAAATACTCGCCGAGCAACCGAGCGACTACGACGCCCTCACCTGCAACCCCGTCACCCTGCGCCTGGACGAGAACTGCCAGCGCGAGTTGACGGCTTCGCAGTTATTGAACGGGCAGGTGGTTTGCGATGAAGATTTCTGCGTGGAAGTGGTGCAAGTGGTCGGTGATCGCGTGGTCTGGAGTGCCG
>CAZFBU010000233.1:0-4151 GCA_964517175.1 uncultured Saprospiraceae bacterium | reverse complement strand
CCTAGTGGGTCTACAAAACACACCACTGATTAACAGCGAGTTAAGATAAAAAAGGTCTGTATGAGATTTCGTGCGGACCTTTTTCTTTTAAAAAAACTTACACCAATCTGGAAGTTGAGCATAGCGAAATCCCGTACTACGCTAAAAATCGCTCCAGGCGATCTTTCCACCTTTCCCAGTCCGGCATCTCCCGGGTTTGCAGATCGAAAAAAGCCCGGCTGTGGTTGTGGTGCACCAAATGACAAAGCTCGTGGACAAGGACGTATTCGATGCAGCCACGAGGCGCTTGAATCAGTTCCGTGTTGAGGATGATCCGCCCTTTTGGGGTGCAGCTTCCCCAGCGCTTTTCCATTGGTTTGACGATCATTTCCGAGGGCATTACACCGTACCGCCGGAATCGCTCAATCCAGGGCTTAGCATACGCTGCAAATTTTACCATAGCATGCTGATGGTACCAGTTCTGAACCAATGTTTTTACATCCGAATCACCAGTTGCATATACCTCCAGAAAGCCCCGTTTCAGCTTTACACTTTCCTGATCGGACGGATAGACTTTCAACCGGTATTGCTTACCCAAATACAAGTGCGTCTCACCACTTACATAGCGTTTGGGCGAACTCAACGGCTCGAAAGATAAAAAGTAGCTTTGTTGTTTAAGAATCCAGGGGGCGCGCTTTTTTACCAATGTTTTAATCTTCTCCAAAGAAGAATCCAACGGCGCTTTCACCGTCACTTTCCGGCTGGGATGTACCGTAATGCCAAGTGTTTTGCGCTCCTGAAAGATCAGTTCAAAGGTGATCTCCCGGCTGCCAAATTGAATGCACTCAACGCTCATATCCGTTATTGGTATCTTTTTTTGGCAATGCTCATGCACTGCGCGGCGATTTCGTCAATATCTCCAAAGCTCAGTTGCAACTCATGTTTATCTCTCACTTCATCAATCAGAAAATCTCCAATGGCGATTTGAATTTGCCCCTCAAACTTATTTTGCCAATCCACTTTCGGCGCCCCATTATCCATGATAACACCGCGAATGATGTCATCAATACCCAGCCCGGCTTCTATGGCAATGTCCTGAATATGGGCAACATCCTCGAACTTTCGCTTGAAAAACTCATAACTCACACCGTAAAATGCCTGCGCAATCAGACGCTCCTGCAAGACCTCCGGTATGCCGCTGCCCGTCCGGTTAATGACCGCCTGCTGAATTTCCTTGACGGTTTTCAGGTATTCTGCTTCCGAAATCCGCCGTTCATCGTAGGCTCGAATGGTTTCTTTGAGCATTTCCGAAAAACGCTTGTAAAACGCCGGATCTTCCTCCATCTTCTCATGGATGTGCTTCGCCGTGCGGTGGGCAATGGTGTCCGCCTGAGCCGCCGCACCCACGACTCGTTCGACTTCCTGCTCGAATTTTTCGGTATCAAAAATGTTGACCAGCTCGGTGATTTTATCCACCTGATGCGATGTGACATGTTTGTCAATCAACTTTTGAATTTGATCCTCGTAGGATTTGTAGTCCACCACATCCGCGTATCGCTGGCGCACCGCATTGCGCAGTTTGGCAAAGAACCCCAGGTCGTATTTGTACCGCTCGATTGTTTTTTCCGGCGTTCGCTTATTCCAAGCCAATGTCGCCAATGCCAGCTTCAGCAAACGGGCATAAACCGAGAGTTTATCGTAAAATTGTACCCGAATCGCTTCATCCCGCAGCACATTTTCGTAAGCCGGCTCATCGTATTTGTTGGGAACAGTCTTGAAAAAATCCCACAATTCAGAATGTACCTGCGGCAACTTTTCCAATTCTTTGTTTACATCCGTGAAGGTCGCCTCCAGGTCCTGGCGCTCCAACTCATCGTAGCCGGAAAAGGTCTTCAGCGCCTCATCCAACTCCCGCAGCACGCCGTAGTAATCAATAACATAGCCGAAATCCTTGCCCGGATGCACCCGGTTTACCCGAGCAATGGCTTGCAGCAGCGTGTGCTCGCGCAAACTCCGGGTGATATACAGCACCGCATTGCGCGGCACGTCGAAGCCGGTGAGTAACTTATCCACCACGATGATAATTTGTGGATGCGCATTGTATTTGAAACCGTTGATGACGCTATGCTCGTACTTTTTGGGCGTACTGTGCTTATCCATCATGTGTTTCCAGAATCGCTTCACTTCGTCGCTTGTCTCGGTGTAGGCGCTGTCCTCGCCTTCGCGCATATCGGGCGGCGACATGACGATTTCAGTGGTCACTTTGCCAATCTCATCCAGGTATTTTTTGTAGCGAATGGCCGCCGATTTGCTTTGACAAACCAGCTGCCCTTTCCAATCGCTACCGGCAGCAAAATCCGGGAAGTGCCGACTGATATCCCAGGCGATGCAATAGATTTTCTGATCGGCTACATTCAACTGATCCGCCCGGCTGAACTTCTTTTTCATATCCGCTCGCTGATAATCGTTCAACGGCTCGGAAATCATCTGAAAATAAGCATCAATCGGATTTTCATCCACCTGCTGAATAGCGTGCCGACCTTCGTACAGCAAAGGCACCACCGCGCCATCCTCCACGGCCTGATGCACCGTATAAGCATCAATGATGCCGCCAAACTTTCGGGCGGTATTTTTCTCTTTCTTGCTAAGCGGCGTACCGGTGAAGGCCAGAAAACAGGCATTCGGGAATACCTTCTCCATGCTGACATTAAAAGTGCCATACTGCGTGCGGTGTCCTTCATCCACCAGCACGAAGATGTCGGGCGACTCAAATGGTCGTTTGACCTGCTTGACGGCGGTTTCAAACTTATTGATGATGGTTGTGATGACCGCATCGCTCTTGCTCGCCAGCAATTCTACCAGGTCTTTGCCGGTTTTTGCCTGCAATACCGGGATTTGGCATTTTTGAAACGTACCGTAAATCTGGTCATCCAGATCCACCCGGTCGGTGACGATCACGATCTTGGGATTGCGAATCGCCTTATCCATCGCCAATGCCTGTGCCAGCATCACCATTGTCAGGGATTTACCGCTGCCCTGGGTGTGCCAGATCACGCCGCCCTGCCGCTTACCGCTTTCCAGCACGCGCACCCGCTGCATGGATTTTCGGATGGCAAAAAACTGCTGGTAACGCGCTATTTTTTTCGTACCCGAGTCAAACACGATGTAGTTGAAGGTCAAATCCAGTAGCCGCTCGGGGCGACACAGGCAATACAAATACCGATCCTGCTCGGTGACCGTAAGCGGTCCGGCGGATAACTGCTCGAAATAGCGACGCACGTAGCCATACCGCTCGGCAAATAATTCATCCTGCTGCGCTTCATCCAGCGCCTGCTGTTTCAGTTGGCTTAGCTTCGCTGTAAATGCTGCCTCTGCTGTCCGGTCGGGGTGTTGCTCTTCCCACTTCGACCAGAATTTTTCCTCGGTAGCCGTAGTGCCGTAAGCTGCGGCATTGGTTGCCAGGCTCAGCAATAGCTGGCTGTAAGCAAAGAGCGGTCGGATGCCGTCCTCCTGCTGATTGCGCAAATGCTGGGAAATCGCCTGCCGGATGCCATCCTGCAAATCCGGGCGTTTGCACTCGATAACCGCCAACGGAATGCCATTCACAAACAGCACGATATCCGGGCGGTAGTGCTCCTGGCTGCCGGTGCGCATCACCCGAAATTCCTCGGTAACGTGAAATACATTTTTGTCCCACGCCCGCCAGTTGATGTACTGCAGGGTATAGCTTTTCTTATCGCCTTCAATGGACTGCTCCAGCGCCTTGCCCAGGGTGAGCAGATCGTACGCATGCGCATTCGCCGCCATCAGCCCCTCCGGCAGCGGCACGGATCGCAACGCATGGATTGCCGTCGTGATATTCGCATCGGAAAACGGATAGGACTGCCCTTTGTATTGAATGGAATTCAGCGACCGAAGCTGCGTATCCAGAATGCCTTCCAGCAGCACCCCGGACGTCTTCCCGCCCCGCTGCGCCAGCGCCTCCGCCGGACTCAGGTAGGTGTAGCCCAGCTTCTGCAGCATCTGCAAAGCCGGTATCTGCGAAATGTGGTCTTCCCGAAAGGATGGTCTTTTCATGGGTTAATTTATTGACATTCAATAACTTGTTTTATATCTTAAAAACTTTTATTCTACAACAACTGTTGCAATTCTGTAACAAATGTTGTAACTTT
>CAZFBU010000232.1:0-4172 GCA_964517175.1 uncultured Saprospiraceae bacterium | reverse complement strand
TGCGTCGCATTATTGCTGTAACCGCTCAGATTTTGAATGTTAAATACATTGAAAATATCGGCGCGAATCTCCAGTGCATTATTTGCTAAGGGAATCTGATACTGAATGCCCAGATCAAAATTATTCGACCAGGGCAACCGATCATTGTTGCGGCTCTCTCCAGGGAAGCGGTCGCTATTCCCCACATACGCATCGCCGAAGGAAGCGCCATCGCCGTTCAGATCGGTCGTGCCGTAGATCGTCGCATCCGGGATTCGATTGATCGGCTGTCCGCTTTGCAGCAATGCCGCGATCGTAACACCCAGATTTTCAACAGGATAATAATTAAATATGCCATTGATGATATGCCGACGATCGTTGATCGAAGGTCCCCACTCAGCGGTGAAGTTATTCGCATCCATCGCTCGGAAGTTGATGTCTTCGGTGTTATTTTCCAGATAGCCCAGGGTATAATTGAACAAATAAGAAAATTTGTCATCCCCACGATCCTTTTGCAAATTGAAACTAGCCGCATAATAGCGCGACTTGCCCGCTGTTTCGGAGACGACGATGTTCCGCGCTACGCCATTGACTTGCTTGCCATCGATAATTGCATAGCTACCATCAATAATCGGAATTGGACGACTGGCATCTGCTTCGGCAGGTGTGCGCACGACGACGTTATCCGGATCGGTGATCGGATACGACGCGGCGGCATTCAAATTACGTAAGCGGAATAGGTTAAACGATTGATTATGAACCAAATCCACATAAAACAATTTGTCGTCATCTACTTGCAATTGATAGCCCAAAGCGATTTGGTGGGTGTAAGGATTGTCGTAGCCATTGGGATTCAAAATACGTCGCTCGCCACTAAACTGCTGATCGCGTTGCTCTTGCAAGCTCGCCGCGGAAGGCCCTTGCAAATAATTCACATTGGATACCGTTGCACCCGCATTTCCTTCAAAAGTAATCGCGTCAATATTGGTATCCTGCGGTAAAATTCCTAGCCGAACCAACTCTTGCAACTGCGTTTGATAATCTTCTGAATTTGTATTTTGCTGCAAAGCATCGCTATAAACCGCGTACAATACCTTGTCATAAAAAATACCGTAACCACCGCGCAAGCTGCTGCGTTGACCAAGCTTATAATTAAAATTAAACCGAGGGGCAATATTATTGAAATCACCTTTGTCGGATCCTCCTTTGGATAAATTGTCATAATCGTAGCGCAATCCCAAGGTTACATTCAAGCGATCGGTCGCACTCCATTGATCCTCAAAGTATAAGGAATAGACATTTTGCCGCGTGCCGAAAGTCGCCGGACGTAATTCAATGTCATATTGCAATACCTCTACATTGTTTGGAATATCACCTACATTCAAATCAGCACCGCGATTCAAATTGGCGACTTGCGTCAATTGCTCGGCATTCAAACGCACGAGGTAGTTGCCAAATTCGTTCCCACCGCCTTGTAAAGAATGATCCGCACTTATGATGCCAAAACCTGCCTTTAAGGTATGGTTTCCAGCGTAATAGCTGAATTTTTGCTGCAATTGCAAAGTATTTTCCAATTCATCAAAGAAAAACCCCGGATGCCCTAAAATTGCGATGGTTTGATCGGAAGGCCCACGAACGGTCACTTGCGGCGAATCGCCATTCAGCGCGCGCGCATAATTCCACCGGAAACGGGAATATTGGACATTGGTTTGCGAGCTGAAATTGCCCTTTACGTAGCTGTTTTTCATTGCAACCAACAGGGAATTTCGATCCTGTCGATTACCCGCGGATTGAAACGTCACGCCGCCATCCAAGCCGCCGCCTTGCCGCTCGATGTTGACCTGTCCTAAATTCACGCGCAGCGAAGAGCGGAAATTGGCAGACCAGTTTTGGTCGATTTTTGCGGAAGCGTAGGTGAAGTTATTCGTGCCGCGCACGGTTTCGTTCACGCCAAGCTCGGGAGAGTTTAGCAAATTATCTTTTAAATCTGTTGTGTGTTCAAGGTTGAAATAAAAGAATGTTTTGTCAGGAACCAATGCCCCGCCCACACCAACGCCCGCCTGGTATCGCTGAAAGCCATCCTTGACTGGATTGCCTGATAAATCTCGCTGTGCGAAATCAGATTGGCCATCAATCACCGATCCTGGACGGTTGATGAAAAATGCTTCGCCGGTCAATTCATTCGAGCCGGAGCGAGAGGTAATGTTCACAATGCCATTCGAGGTCAAACCATATTCTGCCGAATAATTGTTCGTCAGCACCGTGATATTGCGCGTGAAGCCAACCGGAATGGCAAATTTTTGCCCACCGAGAAAACGCTCGTTGTTATCCATGCCATCAATCAAATAACTGGTAAACAGAGAGTTAGCGCCATTTATGGAGACATTCGGCGCTTCCGGGTAGAAGCCAGTCGCCTGCGACACATTCGGCAAACGAAACAGCACCCGCGTGATGTCGCGCCCTTCAATCGGTATCTGTTCGATGTCTTTTTGTTTCAATTCAAAAGAAACTTCGGCATCGGTGCGATTGATTTTAGTGGTGTTAGCACCTTGTACTACAACGGTTTCCAGATTGACCGAGCGTTTTTCAAATAAGCCGAGCTGAACCGTTGGACTCTGGTTGGAACGAATGCTAATTTCTTCGGATTTCGTATCAAAATATAATTCTGATTCAGCAATAGAGACCACATAACCGCTCACTTCCGGGATATTTTTAAAAAGGACTTTACCCTGGTCGTCGGTGACGAGGGTGTTTGTGTAGCCGCGTCCTTCATTCACAAGAGTGACCTCAATGCCTTCCAGAGATTCATCGGTCAAAATATTAAATACATATACCGTCAAATCCGCTTGTGCAAAAAGGATTGCACTACAACATAGGAAATACGAAAGGGTTATTATATTTTTCATTCAATACAAATTTAAATTGTTGAGATAATAGGTTGTCGCGATAGCACACAAAACGATACTCCAGCTATCGCGACCGGATGCATACGAGAATAGTAAAGTGAATTTTTTTGAAATAAAATTGATTTGTCAAAGGGCCGAGGGGGGTGCCCGCAAAGCATTAGATGAATGGAATTTGAATTCGATTAAAAATATCTCAACAACCGGCTGGAGAATTTTTAAAAAAAGGAGATGGTACAAAATAGAAGCAATACGTGTGCCACCAGTCATCTGCGTAATGAGCCGGCGCAGGTCCGCTGCGTCATCAAAATCGCTGGCCAATGGCAAAAACGCGCAGCCTGTTTTTACCGATTGCGCATAAACAACTAACGCATCAAATACCGCCTCCGTGCGCCAGGGCAGCGCCAGGAATGCCTCGCGCTCATAAGCTTGCTGACTAATGCCCACGATATACGCGCCACCATCGACTGCTGGTCCAAGCACGATGCCATTGCCAGTTGCAAACAGCGCAGCCGACTTTTTGAGGTGTTTGCGCGTGAGTTCCAAACAATCGTTACCAACAGCGATAACATGCTCATAACCAGCAGCAAACACCGACTCAAAGGCATTCGCAAAACGCTCACCAAAGGTTGTACCCACCTGCTGTGCGCCCTTTACCACAAAAACGGGCATGCCCGTTTGTCGGGAAAGTTGCACCACATGACGATTCAGCCGTTGCACGATCTCGACCTGCCGCTTCCAGCCCAACTGCGCGTGGAAAAGCTTGACTTGCGCTTCTTCCCGCTCGTTGCGAATGAAAACCAGAATGGCTGTATTTGATGGCTTTTGTTGCATAATTTGATAACCTCTGCCTCAAAGATAAAATAATCTCTAATGGAATATATGTCCAGATACGGACATTCTCACGTGATCGGATTTCGTGGTAACAAAAAAAGCTGTTCGAACGTATGCCGAACAGCCTTTTGTTACATTTGTTGTACGTGCTGCACAAAATTTATCCTACATTTCCTCCATCTACCCGAAATGAAATGTTGCAAATCACGCCGTAAGTAGAAATTTTACCGTCTTTTACGTGTACTTTGATGTCCTTCACATAAACGGAATCGATGTTGCGGATTGTTTTGGAGCTCTCCATTACTGCATTTTGAATGGCATCTTCAATACTCTTTTCTGAGGATGCAATTACCTCGATAACTTTTACAATGGCCATAATTATTAGATTTTTTGGTTAGAAAATCGAATCTTAAATATACAAAAAATATGGAGCTTTTTAAATAGAACGCAGCTTTT
>CAZFBU010000231.1:2398-4450 GCA_964517175.1 uncultured Saprospiraceae bacterium | reverse complement strand
CGGAAAGGAAATAAATGAATTTCCCATCCGGGCTCCACTTCACATTGTAATTATTGGCTCGGTCACTGGTCAGATTAAAAGTAGATCCATCCTGGAGGTTGTAAATTTTGATTTGATGAAATCGATTGGAAGCCATCTGCACAAAAGCCAGCCATTGATTATCGGGCGACCAGGAAAAATCTCTTATTCTTTCCTTAGTGGTTGATATCTTTTTACTTTTTCCTGTACTTACATTGAGTACGTACAGGTTATTTTCAAGATCGTCATAAGCAATCCACTTACCATCGGATGAAGGAGTACCTTGAAATCGGAGTATTTCTCCATCATTTGATAAGGGCTTTACCTCTCCAACAGCATCGGCAGGAAAGCGAACAAACTCAAATTCACCACTTTCATCGGATAAAGAAATAATGTTTTTCCCATCATGCGAGAAAACAGCGTCCCGATAGCGTATCACATCCCCTTGTTCTGTATAGCTAATCGTCCGTCCAGATTGAGCGGGAACGATAAATACACGTCCCCGTGCCGTAACGGCTACTTTTTGTCCGGTAGGGTCGGGATTTACAGAGGTGATGTAGGAAGCGGGATCTTCTATCCACTGCTCTCTTAAATGCTCCATGTCTGAAGCTAAGCGGATGTCAATTTTATGATAATCACCCGAAGCAATATCCAATAGCCACAGGTCAGCCGCATGTTGATAGACTATTTTTCCGTCATGGACATTTGCGGAGCGAACATCATACTCGCTATGTTTGGTGTGTTGTTGCAGGTCTTTTCCAGCGATATTCATCGACCAGATATTTTGTGTGCCGTCACGATCGGTGATGTAGTAAAGCCTTCCATTGTGCCACATGGGGTTGAAGCTCTCCCCCAAATGATCGGTGGTGAGTTTTACGGCTTCATTTTTTCCGTCAAACTTCCATAGTTGGCGGGCTTGACCACCCTGATAGCGCTTTACATTTTCATTTTGATCGCGCATATGCACAAAGAACCAAATCCCGTCCTCGTTTTGTATCCCATCATAAGCCCGGTGAAGGGGCACGATTGACTTTGTTTTGGAATTTAAGTCTAGCGCTACTAATTGCGACTCAGGAAATTTATTGAATACACTCGTGCTGAAGATTAATTTGCCATTCGGAGTCCAGCCTACCGTATTTGCGTTTCCCAGGTAGGTGTGTCTGGTCGGTACTCCACCCTCCAAAGGTATCGTATATACCTCTGTAGGCCCTTCATAAGTAGCCGTGTAGGCAATGGTTTTACCATCAGGCGAAATGGAAGGGGATATCTCTTCTTCTAAATGAGTGGTTAGTCGTTGAGCTAGCCCTCCATCAATCGGAACTTTCCAAATGTCGCCTTCGGCAACAAAAACGATGGTACCTCCGTGAATATCGGGTTGTTGATAATAACCTTCAAAACCCTGCGCAATGACGTGGTTTACAACTATGGTAAGTAAAAGTATAAGCCTTAAAAACATAGATAATTTGGGTTTTATAGCGAAATATTTTTTCCTCCCTGAAAATCAAGAAAGCTATTGGTATCCAACCTTAAAAGTAGGCGTTCGCAAAGCCGTTTGCCATCTGTTTCTTCAATAGTGGGACTACCATGTACAACCGGCTTTCCTTTTGGATAAAGTGCTCCTTTCAGGATGAGAATATCGCCCGTGTCAGCTTGATGTATGCGGACTTCGCCAATATGCTCTTCATCGTAGTCCCTGTTATTTTCATCTTCAGCAACCCATAATGTCCCCGGGCCTGCATAGGTGCAGAGTAGCCTAAGATCATTGATATCGGTATGGAATTTTCGACACATATTGCTACTTACGGTTGAGAATAATAGCCGATAGGAGCTTGCATTGGCAACTGTATGAAACTGGGTCAATACCCAAGCAATATCGTTTAATGGCGCCCGGCATTGAGGAAGATTCTCGGTAAAAAAGCTATTAAGCACAGAAGCTATTTCATCGGTTTTTCCACTTGCCTCAAAGTTTACTTCTCTCTCCGTAGCAGCCGATAAATCGCTTTCCAACTGTTGTAAATCCCTTTGGTAAATCGC
>CAZFBU010000231.1:0-2298 GCA_964517175.1 uncultured Saprospiraceae bacterium | reverse complement strand
TTTGTTGCTTCCAGGTGAATGGTGAAAAATACCCTTCTGAAACCGAATCTGACTTAATATCCATGGCTATGGTTATCGTGCGGATCGGTTCCGAAAATTCATAATCCATCATTCTCAAAAAAGACATGGCGCCCCAGCGTTGCATAGGCTGAGTAGATCGTACAAGCAATGATCTCTGACCTTTGGTAAATTGAGTACTATCCGCTCCAAAAAATAGCCCATACTCCGACCCGGAGTACCACTGCATGGGGATTTCTGTTTCTGGATAGGTAACTTCAAAGGAGGCATTGTAGAAAATACCCATCTGAGCATCCTGACCAAAACCTGAGCCGCAAGAAAGGGCAAAGGCGAGGAAGAATACTATTGTTAGTGGTCTTTTCATCATGTATTTCTCCGTTTGAAATTTAGTAAAATGATTGAATTAAGATGCGTTACTTAGGAAAACAGCGAGTCATTCGCATCTATCCGCAGTATCAAGCGCGATTGTCCAAATTCTTTAATGGAAGGACTACGATGCAAAACCGCACCGAATGCACTTTGCTCATGCAACGCTCCTTTGAGCAGCGCCACATGCCCGGTAGCTACCTGATGAACAAGACTTGCATCTTTTATCATCTGTTCGTTCGTACCTCTCGACACGTATTTTTCATCAATGGCATCCGGCGCTGCCCAAAGCGTGCCGGGACCGTAGTACGTGCAAAGCAATCGCAACTTCACTACGTCCGTATGAAAGCGCCTGCACATATTTCCGGTTACCCTGCCAAGCAACAAGCGTATTGACGTTGCATTCGTCAACTCCGCAAACCACTGAGCCTGCATGCAAATATCATCCTGCAAATCGGCGCTTATCCGAATACTTTGATTTTCGGAATGCTCAGAAAGAACCGTTGCCAAATCGCAAGGATCGCCGGAAAAACGAAACGCCTCGAAGTCTTGCTGCGCCAATGCCATCGCTTCGGCTTGCAAATCACGAGGGAGCGTCCTTTTCCAAATACCTATCTGGTAAGCTGGGCTATGAATAGCTTTGAAGTCTGTGCCCTGTGTCCCCTCCAGACAATTGGCTTTGATTGAACTATCTGTATCTATCATAAAATACTAATATGTTGTCAATTGGTTTCTTCCAAAACAGTTCGATTTCAATACCGATGTTAACGAACTTATCTTCAATGATCGAAAGACATTGATTGAAGTTTTGCTGTATCAACTGATTTGACAACGTGGTTATTCTTGCACTCGCCATACCACTTGTAGCATCTCTTCATGGCTTGGCGGAGTATTATTATGTAAGCAAATACTGCGCAAGCTTGAAAAATATAGTAGCAAAAGGATAATAGCGACTATCCGGCCAGGCGTAAACCACCGATAAGGAGTCGTCTGCTGTATTTTAGGGCGATGCGCCAACTGCCAATTATAGAAATGTGCATACGCAATCAGTCCACCTCCGGTTGCCATGAGCCAATGCGTGTTCGAAGACACTACTTTTTGAGCAACAATCAAGCCCAGAAAGCCAAGCCCAGCTATTAGCAAAGGTCGCATATTTTGATGCTGATTAAAAAAACTCCGCAGCAACGACCAACTCGCAATGCCGATAGACATTCCGATAAAAATCCATTCTCCATGCGGATTCATCAGCCAATGTGCTCCTGCGAACATGCCCATCGTGAGAACCAAAGGCATCAACGTACAATGCAAGGCACACAGTAAGGAGGCGCCAAATCCCACCGAATCCAAATGCCAACTGAAGAACTTCGTCATTATACAAGAAAGTTAAAATTAATTTTATAAATGCAACATTGTTGCAAATATAACCCCCAATTCCGACATTTGCAATATTGTTGCAAATAACTTTCTTTCAAATCTACTTTTTATGCAAATCAGAAACTCTTTCTTCGTGCTGCTGCTACTTCTGTGCGCTACATTCGTTTCCAGCGCGCAAGAAGCGATAACCTGGGAAGACCTGGGAGATGTAAAACTCAAGCGAAAATATTTTCAGGAATATGAAATGTACTTTCAGGTGCCTGTTTTTGGAAAAATCCCCAAGTCGTTGGAAGGAAAATCGGTATCTATCGCCGGATATGTATTACCGCTGGACAGCGCTGGTGAGGTATTTGCACTCTCCAGGTTTCCGTACGCGTCCTGTTTTTTCTGTGGCGGGGCTGGCCCAGAGACGGTCATAGAGCTTCAACTTACGCCGAATACCCGAAGGCGTTATAAAATGGATGAATGGATTACATTTACCGGCATATTAAAGCTTAATAATACAGACCCTGCTCACTTCAACTATATTTTGCAAAATGC
>CAZFBU010000230.1:0-4654 GCA_964517175.1 uncultured Saprospiraceae bacterium | reverse complement strand
TAACTATTCCCGATAAGGACACCGTCATCCGCGATGCAGCGGAAATCAAGGATTATCTGAATCAACGCGGCGTGATATACGAACAGTGGGAGGCTTCGATCCCCTTTGACGATGATGCCGACCAGAAGACGATCCTCAAAGCATACGAACACAAGCTCAAACCCTACATGGAAACCAATGGCTATCAAACGGCAGATGTGATCAATGTGACGCCCAATACGCCCAATCTGGAAGCCTTGCGCAATAAGTTTCTGACCGAACACACCCACACCGAGGACGAAGTGCGCTTCTTTGTGGATGGCGAGGGCATGTTCTGGTTCAATCTGGAAGGCGACGAAGACATTTTCTGCGTCACTTGCCAGGCGGGTGATCTGATCTCCGTGCCAGCAAACTCCAGACACTGGTTTGACCTCGGCCCGAAGAACTTCGTGAAGGCGATTCGCGTATTCATTGACCAATCCGGCTGGGTGCCCCATTATACCAAAAGCGGCGTTGATGCCAGGTACAACGGGCGCGTGCCTTTATCTAAAGCATAAAATTTGAGGATGGTAAGATTAGGACAATTCCTCGTTTTCCCATCCTCCTATCTTCCTCCGCCAGTTTATCCGCCATGATAAAATACATTCTTACCGACATTGAGGGTACGACGACGGATATCGCCTTCGTACACAAGGTTTTATTTCCTTACGCTTACGAAAAGCTGCCGGCTTATGTGCGCCTGCACGAGCGCGATCCGGAGGTAGCAGCCATCATCAGTGAAGTACAGCAGACCATGCTGATGGAAAAAGAACAAATTGCCGATCTGGACGCTGTTATCCAACAACTTCTTGATTGGATACAGGAAGACCGCAAGCATCCGGCGCTAAAGCATTTGCAGGGCTTGATCTGGCGGGAAGGCTACGAAACCGGCGGCTTCCGGGGGCATATTTACCCGGATGTGGTGCCGCAGCTAGAAGCCTGGCGGGCGAAAGGCATTGGTATTGGTATTTATTCTTCCGGCTCGGTGGCTGCGCAGAAGTTGCTCTTCGGCTACAGCGATGAAGGGAATCTGAATCATTTATTCGATCATAATTTTGATACTGGGGTCGGACATAAAAAAGAAGCCGGTTCTTATCAGAATATCGCAAAGGAAATCAATTTGCCGCCGGAGCAAATCCTCTTCCTCTCGGATGTCGAAGCCGAGCTTGATGCTGCCGAAGCTGCCGGTATGCAAACGATCCAACTCGTGCGCGAAGGCACTAAAGCGAGTGAAAAACACCCAACAACTACTGATTTCTCGGAAATAAACTTCGCGTGAAAATCACAATGGGCGTTCAAAAGACAGTGGTAGGAAAAAATTGACAAGCAATGTTTAAAGTAAAAATTGCCATCAGATTAAGTACCCAGACAAAATTATTTTAAGTATAAATTTCCATAAACCGCTGATTACCATAATTTTAAAAGTCACCCCAATTAACAAATAACAATGTCCCATTACTTAAGACACATCATTCTTAAACTTTTCCAGAATTACGACACTCATGCTCCACAACTACCGCAAACGCTGGCGCGCCACCTGGAATCCTGACATGTACCACGGCTGGGGCAAGTCGCGCAGTTATTTCGAGGGCTGGTACTTCAAACTGGTCGATCCGGCAGAGCGCTTCGCCTTTGCGGTCATTCCGGGCATTTCCTATGGCAAAGATGGCAAGAGCCACGCCTTCATCCAGGTGCTGGACGGTAAAAAATGTACAGCGACGTATCACGAGTTTGCCAGCGCGAACTTTCAGCCTTCCGGCGAAACATTTGCCCTGCTCCTGGACGGAAATCTCTTCTCTGCTCATTCGATCAAGCTGAATTTGCCCGAACTGCAAGGCGAACTCCACTGGCAGGATCGCCACCCCTGGCCCAAAATGCTGGGCGCGCCGGGCATCATGGGTTGGTATTCTTTTGTGCCGTTCATGGAGTGCTACCACGGCGTGGTGAGCGTCCATCATACCCTGCAGGGGGCATTGCAGGTTTATGGCGAACCAGTGGATTTCAACGGTGGCAAGGGTTACATCGAAAAAGACTGGGGCTCCTCCTTCCCCAGTTCCTGGATATGGATGCAGACGAATCATTTTGACGCGGCGCATCCCGTAAGCTTATCAGCGTCGGTAGCAAAAATTCCCTGGCTGGGTAGCCATTTCATCGGTTACATCGTCGGCTTTTTATTGGATAAAAAACTGTACCGCTTCGCGACGTACACCGGCGCGATGATGCGGGCGGATTTCGATAACGATACCGTTCGGCTGGCATTCAAAGACCGGAAGCATCGCCTGGAAATCTTAGCCCACAAGGCATTCGGCGGAGATTTGGTGTCGCCCCTTTCCGGGAATATGACCGGCAAGGTGAACGAAAGCATGCAGGCAACGGTTGAGGTGCGACTGTTCGAGCGGGAGCAACTTATCTTCGAGGGTACGGGCAGAAACGCCGGGCTGGAGGTTGCCGGGCCCGCTCAGGAATTACTGACAACTAAGTGGCGCAGATAACGGATTATCGACTATATGCATCACTTTTGTCGAAAAAAATTTCCATTGGAACCAAAAATAGCGTAACTTTTGTTCTAAAAATTAAAAAGCAAAAATGAAGAATCCTTTTTCACCATATATCAAGCAGTTTTCGGAAGCTAAACTTTGGACTAAACTCGGCAAGTATGCCCGCCAGATTGGCTTGAAATCCGTTTACATGATTTTGCTGTTGTTCTATGCGTATCGCCGCAAAGACACGCCAAACTGGGCGAAGCGCATCGTTCTGGGTGTACTTGGCTACCTGATAATGCCTTTCGATGCGATTCCTGACCTAAGCCCCATCATTGGCTACACCGATGACCTGGGCGTGCTGAGTTTTGGTTTGGTAACGATTGCTGCTTACATCAACGAAGAAGTGCGCGAGCAGGCCCGCAAGCGCCTGCAGAGCTGGTTTGGTGATTACAATGCCAGTGAGCTACAAGAAGTAGATGAGCAATTGTAATTTTGCATTAGTAAAATTACTAAATTTTTAAAAGCTTGAACCCCTCCAATACCGATTGAGTATCCGCCCAATTGACCGTACAGCCCAGGATAAAACCACCACCGCCGGCTCCGCACATTTTGAGCCGGTAAAGATTACCCTGTAAACCCTGCGTCCAAACCCAGTGAAAATCATCTGGCGTCATGCTCGGCAGCGCCTCTATCTGGAACCGACTGATGGCGTCCATTTGCTGAAAAAGTGCATCCCAATTGCCGTTCAGGAAATTGGAGATGGCTTCGTTGCTCGCGGTGACCAGCATCTGCGCCACCTGCCGGGCAAAGTTCTTATTTTCGCAACGTTTCAGGAAATATTCAACCAACGGGCCGGTGCTGCGCGGTATTTGCGTATCGAGCAGAAAAAACGTCAATGGTGAAGTTTTGGGCGTTTCTACCGTTTCAATCCTGCCATCGGGTTGAATTAAAACCGGCTGATTGACGTAACATATCAAGGGGTCGGTGCCGGAACTCGTGCCATGAAAAAAGCCCTCAATCTGCGCCAGCACCCCCCGGAGTGTGCCGAGTAGTGCGTTATCCGTCGGCTCGATTTTATCCTGACCAAACTGGTCGTAAATAGCGGCACACAGCGCCCCGGAGCTACCAAGTCCATAACCCACCGGGATATTCGATTCAAAATACAAACCTTTGCGCAGTTCCTGTTGGAAAGCATCCAGATCGAGTTGGCAAAGCAATTCATTTTTCGATGCCAGGTTTTTCAAATAATCGAGCAACGCAGGTAAATTTTGCTGTCGTGCGCGGTCGTGCGCGTACTGCCAGCTTCCGCCAAAAGCCGGAAAGGGAATCGCCAGCGCCCGGGCGCCGCGGTTGACGATATGCTCGCCGAAGAGCAATATTTTGGAAGGATACTTTTTCATGCTCGTGTTGCGCGCGCCGATCAAAGATCAGCGCTACTTTTCAGCATATCGCTGTACGAATGCATCAGCAACTCTTTGTTTTCGATGCCGAGTAAATGCATAAAATGCGCACATTGTTCGCGCAGTTGCACCGCCGTGAACTTGCCATCTTTGCTGATCGCTTCGATTTCCACGAAGCTACCCAATTTTTCCAAGCGATCAATATGGAATTTCACATGGTCGGTAAAATAAATCCCGCGTCGTTTGTCCACGACCGCCAGCACGCCCAGCGCCCGCGCCAGCAATGGTCTGAGCGAAGCAGCCCTACGGTACCTGGTGAGGGCGCACCTGCACCGGTCAAGCCATCAAGATGGACGATGTGATCCGGAAGATCGTCGAGGCTACGGATTACGCGAAATACGGGGGATAGCTTTCTCTGTTTAGGAGTGGTGCTGCTAGAGTGCCACTCCTGAATACAACTTTGATGAAGGTTTCTGGCCATAGTATGGAATCACTATCGAGTAAAATCCCACAAAAATCGTCCCGACCTTCGGTCGGGAATAAAATGAAAAGAAAAAAGGGTTTAGCCCGTGAAATATAGCGAGCTATTTCACGGGCTGAACCCGGCAAGCCGAAACCCGATATCGCTGCTCCTGCCAACGGTGAAGTACCTGCTGCGGTCGGAAACGCGACAATCGTAATCATCGTCGCACTGGGACCCGCCACGAACCACTCGCACTCCTTGATTTCCCCCAGTTGTCCAAGCGCTGCCGT
>CAZFBU010000229.1:1257-4751 GCA_964517175.1 uncultured Saprospiraceae bacterium | reverse complement strand
ACGCCAACGGCAACCTCATCCTTGATCTGAACAAGAACATGGACGGGGTGTATAACTACCTCAACCTGCCGGAGCGCATCGAATTTGATGATTGTAAAGTGATCGAATTCACTTACGATGCCAATGGCACCAAACTGCGTAAAGAACTGAAAAACGGCGCAATGCCTGCCAGACTGCTCAATAACTCAGCTTCAGCCTCAAAAACAACGCCTGAATCGGGCTGATGTATTGCTCTTTTGCGTTCGATTCATTAAGCACGATCTGACCGACGAAGTCGAGGTCCCAGTTTTGCGCGACGGAAACCGTTAGCGTCGGATTGATGAACAGGGCGTGCGTGCGCACCGGGCTGTAAATGGTTGCCAAACCGCCACCTACCAGCGGCGTAAACGGATAGCTCACTTGCGTGAAAATGGCATGGCGATAGGGATACAAATTCTTCGCGGAGAGCTCAAAAGCAAAAAGATTGGAGACATCTGCCTGGGTAGAACCATTGCTATTGTATAAATAGCCAACATTTGTGTAAAAAGAATTTTCAAAAGCATAATCGAGACCGACCGTCGCGGCAAAGCTGTGCTCATCGCTGCCATCCAGCGGCTGGAAGTAGGTCGCTTCGCCTTTGAAGCCGGCATTTTTCAGGTTGCCTGCCCAGCCGCCCCCAAAGACCAGTTCATTTTGCGCCACGCCGCCGAGCAGTTGGATGTCGTAAGTGCCCCGGTTGAATTTCCAGAGTAGGGTTACCGTCGCTTCCTCCCATCTGTCAAAAGCGCTGACCGCCAGCTCTATGCTGGAGGCAAAGCCCGTGTGGCGTTTGATGCGGAGGGCATCGCTGCCGGGGCGTTCTTCGTAGTCGAAGTCGGTGAAAGCAAAGGCATTGAAAATATCATTCGGATTCCAGACGGTGCTGATGCCCCAGTTGATGCGCTGCCGCCCGAGCCGGATTTCCCAGTCGTCGTCGTAATATTCTACGTACAAGCGGTCGAGCATGGTGTGCATGACGAAGGAATTTCCATCCAGCAGCACCAGCGAGAGGTCGAAGTAGTCGTTGTTCACATTATCGATGGATTTGGCGTAGTTGGGATTCGCACGCACCAGATCACCGAAGAAAATGCGGGTACGCAGGTCGGCTTTAAAATTCCAGTGATCGCTGATGAACCATTTGAAATTGAAGCGATTGTGAATCAGGTTATCCTGCAAAAATGTGTCCACCAGTTTGAATTGCTGCACATCGGGGTAGGCATCATTGAAAAACAACAGCGTCTGCAAATTCTTGATGTAGCCGTTGATTTCAACCTTCGACGGTTCCTCCTGCGCCTGCAATTGCGATAAGCAAAAAAATACCGGTATGACAAAAAAGTAGCTTGTTTTCATGGTTGAATAGTTGATGCGTTAAAAGGTTGATAATTGAGCGAAAATCCATTCAACAATTCAACCCTTCCGCCAGTAGGCGGATAAATCAACCTTATTTAATCCCTCCGCCCATCCGAGGCGATTTTCCCATCCACCAGCGTCACCACGCGCCGTGCCCGGTCGATTACGCGCTGGTCGTGCGTCGAAAAAACAAACGTAATGTTTTCTTCCTGATTCAGTTTTGCCATCAAATCGAGCAGGTTGGCGGTTGATTTTGAATCGAGGTTTGCCGTTGGCTCATCCGCCAGAATGAAATCGGGCTTGGGTGCCAGTGCCCGCGCCACTGCTACGCGTTGCTGCTGCCCGCCGGAAAGCTCCGAGGGGCGTTTATCGATTTTATCATCCAGCCCTACGGCGTGCAGCAGTTCTGTGGTTCTGATATCTCGCTCTTCTTTTGATCGTTTTTGCAACAGCATGACAAACTCGACATTCTCCTTTGCGGTAAGCACCGGAATCAGATTGTAAGCCTGAAAGACGAAGCCGATATGCATTTTTCTGAAATCAATCAACTGGTTTTCAGAAAGTTGAGCAATGTCCGTACCGCCGACCTCCACCGAACCCCTGGTCGGTCGATCCAGGCCGCCGATGATGTTGAGCAGGGTCGTTTTGCCCGAGCCGGAAGGACCGACGATTGCCGTGAACTCGCCTTCCTCGATTTCCAGATCGACACCGCGCAGCGCATGTACCGGAATTTTATTCGGATCGTACGTTTTTTCGACTCCTTTGGTGATAATTACTTTCATTTTTTATCGTTTAGTTGGTTGACAAAGGTTGAGAAGGTTGAGTTATAAACGCCTCTACACCTCCTCCACTTTCTAAACTTTATTAAATTTTCCGAATCGCTTCTACCGGTCGCAGCCGAATGGCTTTGTACGCCGGGTATAAGGAAGCCAGAATTGCCGTGATGGCTACTGCAATCGGCACCTGCCAATACACCGTCGAATCCAGTTCAAAATACACCACACTCGACATCCCGTACATGCTCAGCGTATCCGAATATGCCGAGAGGTTCATGCCGTATTGACCAAAATAGCGAATCGTCAGGGTCCCCAGCAATAAGCCAACCGGAGCGCCGACAATCGCCAGGAGCACCGTTTCCAGCGCGATCATCAGGAATACGCGCAGCTTGTTCATGCCGATTGCCATGAGCATGCCCAGTTCTTTCACGCGCTCGAGCACCGCCATGAGCATCGTATTCACAATACCGAAGATGAGCGCCAGCATGATAACTACCAGGTAAATGGCGGAAATGGTTTGAATTTGCGATTCGTACAACTGCAGATCCGGCGAAATCTCGCGGTAGGTTTCGGTTTTCAGGTTTGGAAAATAAGCCTTCAGCGCCGCCGCTACCGTATCAACCTGCTTCGAACCATCAAGAATGATCGCGATTTCGTGCGCCACTTCGATATTGGAAGTATCCGCCGCTGCTTCGCCGCCGAGGAGAAGGCGGTTCAGATCATCGCGTACGACGAAGACGTGCCCTTCGTCAAAACCGTCATTGCTGGTATCAAAAATGCCCACCACCCGGAAAGCGCCGGCGACGATCTCGTTGTGCAAATTCTGAAAAGTGAGCACCATTTTCGAGCGGACTTTCGCGTTTAGCTTCTCCGCCAGTTTTTTGCCGATGAGAATCGGGTTGCGCTTGTCCGCACTCAAATATTCACCTTCGACGATGCTGGAATCGAGCGCACTGGTGCGAGCTTCCTCCGCAGGAATGATGCCTTTGATGCGCGTGCCGCGCGCCCCCTGCGCCGTGGAAATCATACCGGTGGCAAGAGAACGCACGCTGACGGCGGTCACATGCGGCATCTCGCGGATGCGTTGCGCTGCTGCTTCCGGCTGTTCGATGCGGTATCTCACATCATTTTCGTCGGCATAGTTCGGGTGATGAATCTGAACGTGCGACACTACGTTTTTGATGGCACCGTTTACGTAACTTTTTGCCATGCCCGTTGCGAAACCGCTCATAAACATCGCCGCCCAGATGCCCAGTGCAATCGCTACGATCACGACCATACTTCGGGTTGTGCTTCGCCAGATGTTGCGCCACGCCATTATTGCGATCATTGTTTTGTTGTTATTGGTTA
>CAZFBU010000229.1:0-1157 GCA_964517175.1 uncultured Saprospiraceae bacterium | reverse complement strand
TCAATGCCCACGACCAAAGCGCCGTGCGTGTTATTGCCGGTGGACGCCAGCGCAAACGACTCGATGCGCGGCAGGATGTTTTTCACTTCCGGAATTTCTTTGATCTTATTTTCCAGTTCCTCATTCAAAGCAAAAGCTTCGTCGATGGATTGATCCGCCCAGTAGCCGTCGCGGTGTATCTGAACGTAGCCGAAGTAGTAATTCACCACATTACCGATCATGTTGTTCCAGGCGCCTTTTTGCAAAGACTCCATGAGGGCAGAGAGCATCACAGCAAAAAGAATGGAAGCCACGGTGATGTAGGTGCGGCGTCGGTTGCGCCAGATGTTGCGCCAGGCAAGTTTGAAAATCATCACTTCAGTCTTTTCATATTCGGAATGGAAAAAAAGTCCTTCGTGAGTGCTACGCCAAAGTTCAGATCAAGATACTCCACGACAGTTCTGTTGCCGGGCTCATCCGCCGGAACGACTTCCAGACGAGCCGGGAGCAGCCGGTCGTCGAGCATTTTCACATTTTTGCCGTACATGGTATTGACCAGGTAGTCGTCTTCATCGTAAAATTCTACCTTCATTTGCATGAAATCTTTCTTGTCAATCCAGGTGATGACTTTCCCCCAAACTACCGCCGCGTCTTGCTTGGGCGTCAGCTCAATTTTGTAGCAAGGGCGTTCTTCAATTGTTTCAGAACCGCTAATTTTGTGGGTGTAATCCTTTAAAATAGAAGATTCCCGCACCAGGTCATCATTCGTGAAATCCGAGCCCATCCACGACTGCGACATCATGGAAGGCGGCATTTTGATGGTGCGATCGATCGTCGGTTGCCAATTCCAGATTTCGTTGCCGCGCTTCAGGAAGCCGGTACCCTTTTCGCGTGCCGGAGCCGTCACGATGATGAGGCTGTATTCGTCGCCCAGGCTCCAGGTTTTCATGGTCACCTCGCGCTGCCAGGAAGGGCGGATAATGGTCATTTTCATAGTACCCTGACTGCTTTCGCCGCGCATTTTCTGGTCGGCTTTTTCGATGATCTCCCGGGCGGAAAGGTCGCTTTGTGCTGCAAGGCTACTAACGCCAATGCTCAGCAGCAGCCAAATGAGATGTGTTTTCATTTTTTGTTTGTTTACGATTTTTTGAATTGTTTTTATTTGATTTTTGTAGAAT
>CAZFBU010000228.1:0-4816 GCA_964517175.1 uncultured Saprospiraceae bacterium | reverse complement strand
GTAAAAATTTGGATTACAAAATAAATTTGCAAATTTTGAAAAACATTCTTATATTACGCTGAAATTATTGTAAGAAAACCCTGAAGAATCCGCCTGTCTGTTAGCGTGAAGCAATCTCTAAATCGAGAAAACCACATTCACCATGAGAAAGATATGCTTCTATTCAACGCTGCTTTTATTGGTACCCATAACGGGAATCGCCCAACCGGTCAATGACCAGTACCTCAGCCAGTCTTTTCGGGAAGCTTTCAACCCGGATGGCATCAGAAACCTGCTGGCTTCCCCGCAGTTTCAGTTTTTGCTGATCGGCACCATCGTCGTCGTTGTTGCTATTTGGCTTTTTTATTTGTGGGGATCTTTGAAAATGGCTTATGAAGACTTGGAAATCAACATCTTCCGACGAGTTACCGGCTCATTGCGCCCCCCGCGCGTTACGCCGCCCGACTTCGATTTGCCCCATTTACACGATTTGAATTCCAGTAGAATGGGCTTTGCACCGAGCTTGATTGCCGTTGAGCATCCAAAAGAAAAAGAAGAGAAAAAGGAATCTGCTACCCGGGGAGATGCCGCCCGAACACGGGGGTAGCCTGAAAGCGGTTTCCATTCTTACTTGCTGGCATAATTGGACTTCACGTAATCCACTACGCGGCGCACCGTAGCCCGGCGAATTTCCTGCTCCAGGAGGCGGTCGTTGTTTTGCAGCAGTTTGTATTGAAACTTCAACGACAAATAATCCTTGTGGATGGCTTCTATCTTGAGGTTGTAACTTTTGCGCTCAATGTGCCGGTGATATTCCTGCACCGCTTGGATTAGGTCCTGCTCCAGTTCGTTGATGTTCTTAATCGCATCAAGCATGATTTCAAACTCGACATTCACTTTGCGGGACTGGTTTCGGGTATAATTCACAATATCACTGCCAAAAACGGTAAAGTTGGGGATAAAAACAACGTCGTCATCTTCATTGTAAAATACAACTTTGGTAAATTTCAGATCAACGATTCGCCCTTTGTGCTCGCCGATTTTCAGATAATCACCCACCGCAATTTCTTTGGAAAAGCTCAGAATAATACCACTGATTACTTCCGAGAGAAATTCTTTAGAGACAATGGCAATTGCCGCCGCAACGATGCTGAGCGAGGTGAAGAGCGTCTTGGGGTCGATGCCGAAAAAACCGAGAATGGTGAAAATGACCGCGGCGGTGAGGATGATGTAGTAAACGTTGCTTAGCCCGATGGTGACATTGTCGTACTCGTTGACGCCCAGCTTGTTGCGTTTCTTATACCAAAAAGTGAGCAGGACAATCAGGAGATTGAGCGAGAGCAGGAAAATCAGGAAGTCGAATAACAGGCGGATATACATTTGATTAAGGCCAGGTATTGCGAGCCATTGCTTCTGGTAAAATTTGACATACAGCAGCAATCCCAGGGCGACGATGCGCAGGATATTGGCGAAAGCTTTCATATATCCGGTTGTTTTTTGTCGTTTTGCCACTCGAACGCAGTTTTTGTCTAATGACTTTTGCTGGTAGCTTTTCCGGGAGAACGACTTACCCGTGCCGATCGTTCAGTTCGCGTTGGTATTTCTTTGAATGCCCGGCGCTTTTTTCCGGTCGGGCGTCTCACTTTGCTGATCTTTGCTGCCGTTTGTATCCCGTCCCGTTTTTTCGGCTTTCTCCGCCGCGCGTATTTCTTTGAAACTAGACCAGGAGAACGCGATACCTACCAGCATAGAAACGATGATAACGGCAAGCGATACCCAGGAAGGAATGTGCACGTAATGGCTGATGAGCATTTTTACCCCTACGAACGCCAGAATGAAAACCAGGCTGTACTTCAGGTACTTAAACTTATCCAGCACCGCAGCCAGCACAAAATAGAGCGAGCGCAAGCCCATGATGGCAAAAATATTAGAGGTAAACACCAGAAAAGGATCGCGGGTAACGGCAAAAATAGCCGGAATGCTATCTACGGCAAACATGATATCCGTCGTTTCTACCACCATCAATGCGATGAATAGCGGCGTAGCGGCCTTCACTTTTCCTTTTTGCACAAAAAAGCGGTCGCCTTCAAAATGGCTGGTCACCGGGAAAAAACGCCGTACGACTTTGATCACCGGATTTTTGTTTGGTTCTATGTGCTCTTCGCTCTGCGTCAGCATTTTATAGGAAGAATAGAGCAGCAGCGCCCCGAAAAAATAGATAATCCATTCAAAACGCTGAATGAGCACCACGCCAACGCCGATCATAATACCCCGGAACACCAGCGCGCCGAGAATACCCCAGAACAAAACGCGGTGCTGGTACATTTTAGGAATCTGGAAATAAGCGAAAATAACGGCGATGACAAAAATGTTGTCCATGCTCAGCGATTGCTCGATAAGGTAGCCGGTGATGTATTCCAGCACGGCTTCCCGGCCGTTGAGCATTTCGGGATTGGCAACCCAGCCGCGCTCATAAGCAAAGTAAACGACGATGCTGAAAGACAATGCCAGCGTCACCCACAAAGCCGTCCAGCCGGCGGCTTCCTTCGTGGAAATAGCGTGCGGGTCTTTATGAAATACACCTAAATCGAGGGCAAGTAAAATAAAAACGACCGTTAAAAATATTATCCAGATAATCATTTCTTCAAATTAGTGCATCAATTCTCGCTGTACCGGTTTCCTGTAACGGCGGATTGTTTGTGCTTGTTCATGTTGATTGTCAGGGCGTTGTCATTTGATTGTCACGCTGTAAATCTGTTTGAGCATGCACGAAGAGCAAAGATAGCGCAAATCTGCCATCCATCGTTCGTTTCTCCGCACAATTAGCCCAAGTTTATTTAAGGTAAACAATAGAAAATGACTTTCCGCTGAGAAAACCCTCCGGTTTATGTCTATTGAAATTAGACGTTGAACCCCAAAAAAGTAACGTTCGTCGGTAAAGAATTTTTTGCTGTAACATTTGCCGCGACCCCGCCCGTCTTCTCACCGACATCCGACAATTATTGTAAAAGAAAAATTGAAATCACCTTTATGAAAAAGCAAGTACTAACCTTCAGCCTTATTGTTTCCTTTATCGCCCTCGCTTTTGCGCAAAGCACTGAAAAAGCGACTATTACGGGGCAACTGACCGATCAGCAAAACCAGCCGATGGCGTTTGCCAACGTGCTGCTGCTCCATCCTGCCGATTCCAGCCTGATAAAAGGCACCATCACGGACTCCGCCGGGGTGTATCTGTTTGAAATGGTACAAACAAAGGATGAAATTTAAACATACTCTAAACGATAAAACATGATTGTTTCGAATAGCGGGCGTCTGAAAGGTGGGCGTCCGCTTTTTTTGTTCAAACATTCACTTTCCAAATCCCTCATCTTTGTTTGTGAAACACTAACTTTGTCGCTTCAATAAAACAAAACATGGCGACAAGCGAGCGCAAACTCCGATCTCCACTGTTGACGATCTTTCTGACGATCTTTCTCGACTTGCTGGGCATCGGCGTCATTATTCCGGTTATTCCGGCCCTGTTTTTTGCTTCGGGGAGCGAGTTTTTCTCGCCGGAAGTCAGCGAAGGGCAAAAATCAATTCTTTATGGCTTGCTAATTGCCACCTTCCCAATTTTACAATTCTTTGGCGCTCCCATGCTCGGCTCCCTGTCCGATCGCTACGGGCGCAAACCCATTCTGGCGTTGTCGCTCATTGGTTCGCTGATTGGCTACCTGTTGTTTGCCTGGTCTATTCTCATGCAAAATGTAGTACTCCTTTTCATCAGTCGGGCGATACCGGGCTTTATGGGCGGCAATATAGCCATCATACTATCGTCCATTTCCGACGTGAGCGATGCGCAGTCGCGGGCGCGCAATTTCGGGCTGGTTGGCTTAGCGTTTGGGCTGGGTTTTATACTGGGGCCTACCATTGGCGGCATTCTGGCGGATAGCTCGGTGGTGCGTTGGTTCAATGCTGCCACACCGTTTTGGTTTACCTCGGCGCTTACTTTTCTGAATATTCTGCTGGTACAATTCCGCTTTCGCGAAACCCTGCTGGAAAAGCGCAGCGCCGCCATCAACATTTTCACCGGCTTTCGCAATATCGGCATCGCCTTTCAGTCCGCCAATCTGCGGGCAATTTTTATCGTCATCCTGCTGCTGTCGCTCGGTTTTTCTTTCTTCACCCAGTTTTTTTCGGTATTGCTGATTCAGAAATTCGACTATGCAGAAAAAGACATCGGTCTGCTTTTCGGCTGGATCGGCATCTGGCTGGCGATTACCCAGGGCATTATCGTTCGGCAATTGAGCAAATACGTTGCCTCCGCCACCATTATCAGCTATTCCATACTGGGGCTTAGCCTGGCGCTGGCATCGCTGTTGCTGCCCGATCAGAGCTATTGGTTTTACATCCTCAATCCATTGGTTGCCCTTTCGCAAGGCATCACGTCGCCGAACCTCACGGCAGTGGTTGCGGAACAGGCCAGCCCGCAGCAGCAGGGTGAAATTCTGGGCATCAACCAATCCATGCAGTCGCTGGGGCAAGCCGTGCCGCCCCTCATCGCCGGATACATCAACACCATCAGCAGCAGCCTCCCGATACTCACCGCTTCGCTGCTCATTTTTGCGGGCTGGCTGGTGTATGTCGTTGTGTTCAAACGGCAAAAAGCAAGCTGACCCCGGCGTTGGCGCAAAAATGGCGCAGCGTATTGAATTTATGGTAAAAAGTGGGTAACTTTGGACGATCCGATATAGGGAATATTAACGCAATAGCTTGTCTGCTTTCCGCCCGTTTATCTGCCTCGGGCAGAAGGCAGATGAAGTGGTGGATGGTGTATGTACAAATGTTGTAGCCAATT
>CAZFBU010000227.1:0-4887 GCA_964517175.1 uncultured Saprospiraceae bacterium | reverse complement strand
GGGATATTTATTCGCCTTTCGGCGAATTGAGATAATAGGATATTTTATAAAATATTTTCATTTGTATAAAATTTTAACATACAGTTTGTTATTTCTATTGCCGGTGTTTGCGCAAGCACAAGAGGAGCGTGCTGCGCCGACGCAACGGCAGACTTTCAACAAAACCGAGTGGCGGCGCGCTACCGAAGGTATCGACTATTCCTCAGACAAGGCGAAAGAGCCCAAGAAAAAAGACGAAAAGAGCACCGATCAGGGCGGCGAAGCGGGCGGCGGCGGCAGCTCGCGCTTTTTTGAGGGTGGCAATGCGTCGGGTATTATGAAATTCATCATCATCGTGCTGGCGGTGATTGTGGTGGCGCTGCTGCTGCGGAGTTTGCTGGGGTTGAACAAACCCAAAAACAAGAAAGTCAACAAGTTACAGGCGATTGACCTGGAGCGGATTGAAGAAAATATTCACGAAGCGAATCTCGACGATTTCATCCGGCAAGCGCTGGAACAGCAGCAGTTTGCCCTCGCGATCCGGCTGTACTACCTGGCGATTCTAAAAGAGCTTTCGCTCAAAAATGCAATTCATTGGAAAAAAGATAAAACCAACAAAGATTACCTGCGCGAAATGCGGCAGTCCGATCTATTTGGCGATTTCCGGGAACTGACGGCGATCTTCGAGCGCGTTTGGTATGGCGAAAGCCCAATCCACGCCCGCGAGTTTCACCAACTGGAGCCCCGCTTCCGCCGCATGATCCAACAGATTAACGCGATACCAACACCCGCTGCGCCATGAAAAATCGTCAACTGATTTTCGTATTTGGCATTCTGCTGATCTTGGTGTTGCTGACGATTCTGATTTTCAGCCGACCCCGCAACCGCTTTGACTGGTCGCCAACCTACGAGGCGGAGAGTAAGGAACCATATGGCACGTACGTGATCGAGGAGTTGTTGCGGACGTATTTCCCGGAGCAGGGTTTTGAAGTGGTGCGCGACAGCCTGCACGGTCAGTTGCCAACTTCCGGCGATACGCTGGCGAATTATGTATTCATCGGCGAGGCGTTATTTCTCGATTCTTTGGATGTGGAAGAACTTTTGGCGTTCGTGGAAAGCGGCAACACGGCATTCATTTCCAGCCGCACGATTCCCTACAACCTGATGGAATATTTGTACTACAACGAATGCGACGATTACTATTGGAATGACTACGCCGCGCTGCGGGACACGTTTGTGCGATTGAATTTTGTGGCAGCGGATTTAAAAACTGAAGCCGGTTATCCATTGAATTATGCCTATCGCAATCAGCCGCGCCCATACAACTGGAGCTACATCGAGTCGGTTTATTTTTGCGAAAGCGATTACCAATTCGAGGAACTTGGACGCATGAACGACACCCTCATCAATTTCATGCACGCGCCTTACGGCGAAGGCACGTTTTACCTGCATACCACGCCGATTATTTTTTCGAATTATCATTTGCTGGATTCCACGAATCTGGCGTACGCCAATAGCGCTTTTTCGTATTTGCCCCCCGGAAAAATTTACTGGGACGAGTACAGCAAAACCCTGGAATCCGTGGGACGCCAACGCAATAATAGCCAGCGTCAGCTTTCGGCGGAAAGCCCTCTGCAGTACATCCTGAGTCAGCCGGCGCTCACGTGGGCGTGGTACCTGCTGCTGGCGATGGGCTTGCTGTTTTTGTTGTTTCGTGCGAAGCGGCGGCAGCGCGTCATTCCGGTATTGCAACCAAATACCAATACCTCGCTGGAATTCGTTTCCACCATCGGGCGGTTGTATTTTTTACAAAACAGTCACCGCAAACTGGCGTTGCAGAAGATGAAATTGTTTCAGAATTTTGTGCGCGAGCGCTACCAGTTGCGCGGGCACGAGCTCGACGCGGAATTTATCGAAAAGCTGATCGCGAAATCGGAAGTGTCGCCCAAATTGATTGACAAAATTTTATTGATCCATCGAAATATTACCAATTCTAAACTGGTGACGGAAAATACATTAATTGATTTTCATAACTTGATGGACGAATTTTATAGAACTTGTAAATGAAGAATGTTATTTGTTATTTGTGAAATGGTCTGACTGTCTAACCTCTCGCATCTGACTTTTAAATAAAAAAACATGAACGAAGAATTCGATACAAACGAAAACCCGGAAAACCAGCCCCAAGAGCAACCGCAGGAAGTGCCATCCATTGACGCAAGCCCTGAAGTGGAAGAACAACCGATCCTGCAAAATCGCCTGGACCTGAGCCACATCAAAAACGGTGTGGACGCGATCAAAGCTGAAATCCAGAAGGTGATTGTTGGGCAGGAGGAAGTGATTGACCTGCTGCTGGCGGCGATTTTTTCCGGCGGGCACGTGCTACTGGAAGGCGTGCCGGGCATTGCCAAAACCCTGCTCGCCAAGCTCATGGCAAAGACCATGCAGGTGGATTTCTCGCGCATTCAGTTTACGCCCGACCTCATGCCGAGCGACGTGGTGGGGACGACGGTATTCAACATGAAAACCTCGGAATTTTCCTTCAATCGCGGTCCGGTCTTTTCCAATATCGTGCTGATCGACGAGATCAACCGCGCCCCGGCGAAGACGCAGGCCGCGCTCTTCGAGGTAATGGAAGAATACCAGGTGACCGTGGATGGGCACACCTATCCGATGAATTTCCCGTTTTTTGTGATCGCTACCCAGAACCCCATCGAGCAGGAAGGCACGTACAAACTGCCCGAAGCCCAGCTCGATCGCTTCCTGGTGAAGATCAATATGCAATACCCGAAGCTGGAGGAGGAAAAAGATATTCTGTATCGCTTCCGGTCGGATTTTAAAATCCAACAGCGCGAAGATGTCAAGCCGGTATTCACTGCCGATGATGTGCGCATCTGTCAAAAACTGACGGAGCAGGTTTTCATTCGCGATACGCTGCTGGATTACATCGCCGAGATCGTGCACGATACGCGCAACAACGGCGACTTGTTCCTGGGCGCTTCGCCCCGCGCTTCCCTGGCGATCCTGAAAATGGCGAAAGCCACCGCTGCGCTCAACGGGCGCGACTTCGTCACCCCGGATGACATTCAGTATGTGGCGTACCCCGTGCTCAATCACCGTATTATCCTTACACCCGAGCGCGAGATGGAAGGCTACGATACCCGCGATGTGGTGAAGGATATTATTGAGAAAATGGAAGTGCCGAGGTGAGACTTTTTCGTTTGTAATGCGTCAAAATGTAAAGCAACATCATTTTGGAAGTCTTCCACACAACTGAACACCGGGGAAATATACTTTCTGTTCCTCTTTTTGCGCAAGGGGATCACCAATGGCTAGGTGATGGCTATTACTTTTGGCAAGACTATGAATTTGCGGAAGAATGGGGATTCAATAGGATTTGTAAGAAACCAAAATATAAGCAAGGCGAACTTACAGCGTTTGATATTTATGAGGCTGATTTGGATGTTGAATTTCCTTCAGAAGAGACCATCGATACAGTCTTTAGCGAAATCGACTATTATAAGTTTTTGGAGAAAGTAGAGTATTTTGCCGAGCGATATTTTATGCATTTTAAAAATAAACCGACTTTAGAAGATTTCAATGATTTCATTCGAGACTTTGATATTTGGCGAGGAATAAAAGCAATCCGGTTTCAGGATTTGCCAGCAAATGACAATAGAACTTATTTGAAAGTCAAAGGGTTCTACTACAAGAAAAGAATTCAAATTGTCGTTTACGATGTTACAATTATTCGTAAATTTGTAATTAAATCTACGAGGGATTGTAAAAAATAAAAAAGATTTGACTATGGCAAATTGGGATGCTTTAGATAATGAGTTTTACAGTTTAATAGATAACCTGTCTGAATCTGACTGGCAAAAGTGGGAACAAGAACGAGCGCAAAGAAAAATGATGCGGCAGGCTTCACTAAGGCTTCAGGCAAAAATTCATTTAGAGAGAACCATTTTGTTGAACTCATTTGTTGATACGCCTACTTTTTTTTGTGAAGAAGTTTCCAAAATAGATTTTTCTGGTATTGTAGGGTTTGTCTTGGAATCCCCCGTCGAACCAGATTCATACCCTGAAGGATCAAAATTTGCAATGGCGGCATAAATAAAACATGGAAGAAGATAAAGAATATAGATTAGAGTTCTTGTCTTTTGATGTTTCAAAAGCACTTTTTGAAAGAAAAACATCAGAAAAGGAATATCAATTTCATATAGAAGCAAAGAATGCTATAATCGATATTGATAAAGAAGAAAATGTATTTCGTTGTGGCTTTCTTATTGACATAAAAAGTCTTGATGAAGATAAGCCCCTTTCAATTCAGATTGAAGCAGGAGGTATATTTAAAATACATGACGACCCTCCAATGAAAGTCATACAGAACTTCAAAATAATCAGCTCGCCCTCAATTGTTTATCCTTACATAAGAGCTTTCATTGCGAACCTCACTTTGAATGCAGGAGTTAATCCGATAAATCTTCCTCCAATAAATTTTGTCAAGAGGATACAGGATACAGTGGAATAGAACAGGTAGAAGTTTTCATAAAAAAACCGCTTCCTCACCAACCGCTTTTTCTGGCTGCTCGGAGGCTTTACTGTCGGTGCAGTCCCAAATTCCTCCGTGTATTTCAATTGCCAATGGGGCGCGCCAGCTTTGGTAGCTTTGCTTCGCCCCTGATTATGCCGCAAAAGCCGGTCTTCCAGGTCTTGCGTCGAACCAACGTAAAACCGATCTGTTATCGGATTGTACAAGATATAAATAAAATAGCTCATAGCTGAAAATGAAAAACCTCCAATCCGAATATGAATTGAAGGTTCTCTTCTGTGGGTAGTGTAGGATTCGAACCTACGACCCTCCCGACTAAAAGTCGGGATGCGCAAACCAACTGAGCTAACCACCCT
>CAZFBU010000226.1:0-4935 GCA_964517175.1 uncultured Saprospiraceae bacterium | reverse complement strand
GCAAAATGGGACCCCGTGCCGACCATGCTCACCCAATGCCACACGCGTACCGTGAAAGGTTTTATGGGACAAACTACAGCTTTTCGCAAACAATATATCAAACCAAGCATTCTCATAATGGGTGAAAACAAACCGGCGAATGAGGCGCGTTATATTCACGGCAATTTCGGGCAGGGCACCTGGACGTTCTACAGCGGTCACGATCCCGAAGATTACCGCCACATGCTGAACGATCCGCCGACAGATTTGAATCTGCACCCTGGCTCGCCGGGCTATCGGCTTATTTTGAATAATATTTTGTTTCCGGCAGCCAAGAAAAAACAACAAAAAACATAACCCTGAATACTAAAATCCGGTGCGAGACGATTCTTAAAAAGGATAGAAAAAATTCCACGATGAGACTATTATTAACCGCTTTACTGCTCAGCTTTTTTGTCTCCCAGGCGCAGGCTGCCTACATCCTCATCCCGATGGAGGCGGAGACACAGCGCAATCACCTCAAAGCTTACGGTATCACTTACTGGGTGCTGAACAACAACGTAGAAGCCTGGTGGTTGCTGAACTACCGGGGCGGCAGTTTTGCTTTCCGGCACAATGCCATCTTCGAAAAAGAGTGCATCACCCGTGGCGTCACCTACGAAGTGATCGCCGATGCGCAACTGAACAAAATCCTGGAGGATATTTCTCATCCGGAAATCAATATGGATGCCATCAAACTGGAGGTGGCGCCCAAAATCGCCGTCTATACGCCATCGGAAAATGAAAAAGGGGAGCAAATTCAGCCCTGGGATGACGCCGTAACCCTCGCCCTGACCTACGCCGAAATCCCTTACGAAACGATATATGACGAGGAAGTGATCGGCGACCAACTGGCGCAGTATGACTGGCTGCACCTGCACCACGAAGACTTCACCGGGCAGTACGGTCGCTTTTATCGCAATTATGCCAATCAGCCCTGGTATCGCGAGCACGTGCGCGAATCAGAAGCGATGGCAAAAAAACTGGGTTTTGAAAAAGTCTCTCACCTGAAACTGGCGGTGGTAAAGAAAATCAGAGAATTCGTTGCCGGTGGCGGCTTTATGTTTGCCATGTGCTCGGCAACCGATACCTACGACATCGCGCTGGCTGCCGATGGCATCGACATCTGCTCCAGTGAGTACGATGGCGATGGCGCTGACCCCAATGCACAGGACAAACTGGATTTTTCCAATACTTTTGCTTTTCGGGATTTCCTGCTATCGAGAAATCCACTGGAATATGAGCATTCTTCCATTGACCATAACTACGGCAGAAATGTGCCGCCCGATCAGGACTATTTCACGCTGTTCGATTTTTCGGCAAAATGGGACCCCGTGCCGACCATGCTCACCCAGTGCCACACGCGCACGGTGAAGGGCTTCATGGGACAAACGACGGCGTTCCGCAAACAGCACATCAAACCAAATGTGCTCATCATGGGGGAGAATAAACCGGCAAACGAAGCGCGTTACATCCACAGTTCCTTCGGGGAAGGCACCTGGACTTTTTACGGCGGGCATGATCCCGAGGATTACCGCCACTACGTACACGATCCACCCACAGACCTGAACCTGCACCCGAGCTCTCCGGGTTATCGCCTCATTCTGAACAACATCTTGTTCCCGGCGGCGAAGAAGAAGCAACGGAAGACTTAAAAATGGAAAGCCTCGCACTTGAAGCGGGGCTTTTCTTATCTTTATGGCAAAATCTCTGTATTTTTTCGTTTGCTTTTTTATAGCTAAATTTCGGACTTATTCACAGCAGGTTTTCTATGAAAAAATGGATCGGCATTCTCATTTTTATTTCAGCCTGGCAAATCGCTTCGGCTCAACCAGATACGGTTTCCAATGGCATTCGCATCAGCCTGGTGACCGGGTCGGCGGGTACGGAGTTGTATTCGGTTTTCGGGCACAGCGCCATCCGTGTACAGGATTCGATTAGCGGACGGGATATTTTGTACAACTACGGCACGTTTGATTTTAATACGCCCAATTTTTACTGGAAATTTATTCGCGGCAAGCTGCCCTACGCCCTGAGCGTGGAACGGACGGAAGACTTGAAGCGCCTGTACCGCTACGAAAATCGGGCGCTGATTGATCAGACCCTTAACCTTACCAACGCACAGGAATATGAACTTATCCAGTTTTTGAACTGGAATGCGAAGCCGGAAAATCGTTTTTATCTGTACGATTTTTTTTACGACAACTGCGCCACTGTGATTCGCGATATTTTTGAAAAACAGTACAATATCCAATACGAAGACCTGCCCGACCGGAAAGCCACTTTCCGCAATTTGCTCGACGAAAAGCTGGTCAACTCGCCCTGGTCGGATTTTGGTATTGATTTGATTTTGGGCGCACCGGCGGATAAGATCGCCGATTTTCGCAATCAAATGTTCCTGCCCGACTACCTTTCGCAAAATCTGGCGCACGCTACTCTTAAAAGCGAGCCGTTTATGCAATCGCCGGTCATCATTCAGGAGCGCGACGAGCGCCAGACGCGGCAGGCAGGGTTTAATTTTACGCCGATGATGCTGTTTGTCATTGTCGCTTTAGTCGGGATTGGCATAACTTTAAGCTCGAATCAACGGGCAAAAAATATTTTCGATGTCCTGATTTTCGGGAGCTTTGGTTTGGCGGGGTGGTTCTTCGTGTTTATGTGGTTTGGTACAGATCACATTGCCACGAAAGAGAACTGGAATTTGCTCTGGCTCAATCCATTATACCTCGTTTTAGTGTTCGGCATCCTCGCTAAAAAAGGCAAATGGCTGCGCGTTGCTTTTGCGATTAATGCGACTATTCTGTGGCTGACGCTGCTCGGCTGGAACGTCATCCCGCAGCAGTTTCATACAGCAGTGATCCCGATTCTCATTCTGCTCATCGCCCGCAGCATGGACCGGGAGGGTGTGGTGCTGGGAACGATTTTGGAAAAATTCAAAGCGCGGAAGTTGGAACGTCCGTAACAAATAAAAAACAACCAGCAACATGGTACTACGATTAGAACACATCGGCATTGCCGTGAAAGACCTGGAGTCCAGCAATGAGCTTTTCGCCAAACTTCTGGGCAAGCCACATTACAAAACTGAGGAAGTTGCTTCTGAGTACGTAAAAACGTCGTTTTTTCAAAATGGCGAAGCCAAAGTTGAACTACTCGAAGCCACGGCGCCCGAGAGTGCTATCGCCAGGTACATCGAGAAGCGGGGCGAAGGTATTCACCACATCGCATTCGAGGTGGATGACATTCACGCGGAGATGAAGCGGCTCACCGGGGAAGGCTTCCAACTGCTGACGCCAGAACCCAAGCGCGGCGCAGACAACAAGCTCGTGTGCTTCTTCCATCCGAAAAGTGCGAATGGCGTGCTGGTGGAATTGTGCCAAACGATTGGATAGCTTAAAGTTTGAGTGTCAAAATTTTAAATAAATTCGCAATCCTCGAACCTTTGAACACCGTTTATGGAAATTTGGCACTACATCATCGCTATTGTCGGCAGTTTTCTCGCTGGTGCGATCAATACGATGGCGGGCAACGGCTCGACCATCACGCTGACCATTCTCATGGAAGTTTTAGGGCTGTCGCCGAATATCGCCAACGGTACAAACCGCGTCGGCATTTTTACGCAGAGTGTGGCCAGTTCCTGGGCATTTTATCGCCACGGCAAGCTCAACGTGCAGCGTAGCTGGGGGTTCATTGCTTTCACGACCATCGGCGCAATCATCGGCATTATCGTTGCTACTCAGATCAGCCCCGATAACTTCAAGCGTGCCTTTCGCTTTTTGCTGGTACTGATGCTGTTTGTCGTGCTCGTGAAACCCGAGCGCTGGCTCCGACAGACCGACCTGGAATACCAGCCCAGCCTCTGGCTTTCCATCCCCATGTTCCTGGCACTGGGCTTTTATGGCGGCTTCATTCAAATGGGCATGGGCGTTTTCTTCCTTGCGGTCATGGTGCTCTCGGCGCGGTACAGCCTCATTGATAGCAATGCGGTGAAGGTGGTCGTAGTGGGATTGTACACCGGCATCGCCCTACTCATTTTTCACGTGCAAGGCTTGATCGACTGGCGCATGGGGCTGCTCATGGCAATTGGGCAAACGGCGGGCGGCTACCTCACGGCACTGTACGCTGCCAAATCCCCCCAAGCCAACCTTTGGGCACACCGCCTGTTGATTGTAGTAATATTGCTTTCTGTGGTGAAAGTTTTTAATTTGCACAATTTGCTCTGGCAATGGATAGGCGGGTGAAATTTTTTTCCGTTTTCGGATGTCTAAAAATCAAACATTAAACTCAACGGGATCGATGAAAATTATTTGCATTGGGCGAAATTACGCTGAGCACGTGAAAGAACTCAAGAATGAAGTGCCGGACGAACCGGTTGTTTTCATGAAGCCCTCCTCGGCGCTACTCGTGAACGACAAGCCCTTTTACTATCCTGAATTTTCGAATGACATTCACTACGAAGTGGAAATAGTGCTCAAAATCTGCAAAAATGGTCGGCACGTGCAGCCTGAATTTGCTGCCGATTACTACGATCATGTTGCGCTGGGTATCGATTTCACCGCCCGGGATTTGCAGACCAAATGCAAGGAAAAAGGGCAACCCTGGGAAATTGCTAAAGCCTTTGATGGCTCGGCGGTACTGGGTGATTTCGTTCCGATTGACCAGATCAATCGCGACGCAGTCGAGTTCAAACTGCGCAAAAACAACCACGTCGTGCAGCACGGCAACACCCAAGACATGCTTTTCTCCTTCGACGACATCATCGTCTATGTATCGAAATACTTCCGCCTGCAAATCGGCGATCTGATCTACACCGGTACGCCGGCGGGCGTCGGACCGATTCAAATTGGCGACAAGCTGGAAGGGTTTGTCATGCTGAAAAATGGGAAATCCGCGCACCTGCTGACCTGCGATATTCGCTGA
>CAZFBU010000225.1:2079-4973 GCA_964517175.1 uncultured Saprospiraceae bacterium | reverse complement strand
ATAGATTTGGAAGATCGTCCGGTTGAGTTGGTCATTGATTTGAGTAAACAGCCCGAGTGGCGCATCGCTACGCAGCTCAAGCCATTGTCTGATAATCGATATTGGGCACCCGATACCTACTATTTTTATGATAGCCCAACTTTTATCGGTGATATTGATTTTCGGGAATGGCAGGTCGAATCCGAGGGTAAGAATTACTCGATCGAGATCGCGATGATGCACGAAGGCACGGACGAAGAACTGGATGCCTACACCGAAATGGTGAAAAAAGTGGTCGATGAACAAAAACAAGTTTATGGTTCGCTGCCGGCGTTTGATTTTGGCAAATATACCTTCCTGTGCAGCTACAACCCCTGGGTGTACGGCGATGGCATGGAGCACCGAAACTCCACGGTTTGCAGTAGTCAGGGCAATTTGGCGGCTAATGCTAATGGCTTGATCGGCACGATTTCGCACGAGTTTTTCCATTGCTGGAACGTGGAGCGCATTCGCCCCAAAACGCTGGAGCCGTTTGATTTTGACCAGCCGAATATGTCGAATGAGCTTTGGTTTGCGGAAGGTTTTACTTCGTATTATACCAATCTGATCCTTTGCCGCGCCGGCATTCGCACGCCGGAGGAATACCTGAGCAGCCTGGCGGGTACGCTGAATTACATCATCCATTCGCCGGCGCGCAAGTACCGCAACGTCATCCAGATGAGTCAGCATGCGCCATTCGTAGATGCGGCGACTTCGATTGATGAGAATAATTACACCAATACGTTCATCAGCTATTATTCCTACGGTTCGTTTTTAGGTTTGACGCTCGACTTGATGATTCGCGAACAGTTTCCCGGCAAGAGTGTGGACGATGTGATGCGCTACATGTGGGAAAATTTTGGCAAGCCGGAAATTCCCTACACGGTTCCGGACTTGCAAAATGCCGTAGCAACGGTAACCGGCAATGCCAATTTCGCCTCGGAGTTTTTCAAAAATTATATTTACGACAGCTACGTGCCCGACCCTAAGCCGCTATTGGCGAATATGGGCGCGACCGTGCAGTTGCAAAATCCTGGCAAAGTCGATTTTGCGGATATGCGGGTAGAATTCAAAGAAGATGGCGTGGAAATCCAAAGTGTGGTCGCCGAGAATAATTCGTTGTACCAGGCAGGTTTGAATCAGGGCGACAAGATTTTAGCCATTGATAATCAAATTATTAAAAGTATGGAAGATTATCGCCAGATCGTTGACAATTTGAAAACTGGCAAGAGTTACAGCATTGTTTTTGAACAAAATGGCCAGATGAATACGTCGAAGTTTACGACTAAAGAAGACCCGACGCTGGAAGTCGTAATGGAAGAAAAACCCGCGCGCAGTGCCGAGATGAAGCGGAAAGCGTGGTTGAAGTATTAAACCCGCAAAATGTAAAATTTTGAATTTGAAATTCAAATCGATTAACAATTCTAACCAAACCCGATCAACATGAAGTTTAAATTATTAATTACCCTTCTTTTTGTGACAATTATTGCTTTCGCGCAAAATATCACGCTAAATGACTTACAGGATTTGCCCTCAGTTGGTAGTCCTACGCTCTCGCCCGATGGCGGCTACGTGTTGTACACCGTGATCAGGCGCAATTTTGATAGCAATAGCTACGATTCGCGACTGATGCTTATGAATTTGTCAAATAATAGCAAGACCGAATTGACGAAAGACGCTTCGGATGTGCAATGGTCGCCCGATGGGAAATACATTTCGTTCCGGGGCAATTTTGGTGGCAAATCCGGTATTTACAAATCGGAAATCACCACCGGCAAGAAGCCAAACCTGGGCACGCCTGTGCTGGTCGCCGAGGTGCACAGTAGCAATCATTTCCTGGGGCATCCGACGCTGAAAAATTACGAATGGAGCCCGAACGGGCAGTACATCGCCTTTGTTTCCGCCGATCCTAGCACCTGCAATAAGCGCGAAGACCCGAACGATCCGCTGGAAATCGAACGCACGCTGTACAAGTCGCGTACCGCTTTTTCCGATAACTGCCTGACCCGCGTTTACATGGTGAATGCCAACGGCAGCGGTTTGAAAATGTTGACCGAGGGCAATTTCGATAGCCACTCCCTTTCTTGGTCAGACGATAGTCAATACGTGTCTTTCCTGAGCAATCGCACCGACGATCCGGATATGAATTACAACAATGACCTCTGGAAAGTCAACATTCAAACCTTACAAGTGACGCGCCTGAGCAACACGGTCGGCACCGAACACGAACCGGCATGGGCACCTGCGGGTGATAAAATTGCCTTCATCGCGACCAAGCGACCAGTGAACACGAAGGATAGCCCCGGCGAAGATACGTACGTTTATGTGGTGGATGAAAGTGGCAACAACCGCACGGATGTTTCCTCGGTGCTGGATCAGCGCGCGACCAGTCCACAATGGAGCCCAGACGGGCAGTGGCTGTATTTTTCCATTCGCGAGCACGGCAAGGGCTGCATTTATCGTGTAAAACCGAATGGCGGCAAGCCGGAAGCCGTCGTTTGCGAGGAAGGTTCGGCAGGAAGCTTGCACGTAGGCAAGGATAAAATTGTTTATACTTTTCAGCATGCGGACCAGCCAACCGAGGTATATATGGCAAACCTCGATGGCGTGGGCAAACGTCGCTTGACCTTTGAAACATCGAGCTGGACGCAGGGAAAAACCTTCGCCAAGACGGAAGCTTTCTGGTTTGAATCGTTCGACGGCACGAAAGTGCAAGGTTTTATCGCTTATCCGCAAAATGCGAGTAACAGTTCAAAATTGCCCGTTATCCATCGCATTCACGGCGGACCGCACGGCATGTACGGCTATTCTTTTACTGACATTAACCAATTGCTGGCAAGCAAAGGCTATGCGGTAGTCTTTATCAACCCTCGTGG
>CAZFBU010000225.1:0-1979 GCA_964517175.1 uncultured Saprospiraceae bacterium | reverse complement strand
GCTCAACTTCCCATTTCCGACTTCCGACTTCCCACTTTGAACTAGTCTTCAATCACTGCCGAAAGCCCCCGATCCACCAGAGCATCTTTCTTGGGTTTGAGTTCGTTTTTTGGAGCAGTTTTAACGGTAGCTTTTCCCTTGAAGTGAATGATGAGTGCAAGCTGCTCCGCCTGCTCCGGGGTATGCCCGAGCACTTCGACGAAGCATTGAATGACCCAGTCAAAGGTATTGTGGTCATCATTGTAAACGATAAGATGCGACGGCTCACCGGTATCTGTATCCGACACTTCTTCTTCAATCAATACGTCTTCTTCTACCTCGAGGTCGTACCACAACATTTTTCGCGAATTTAAAATTTAGAACGGGAGGTGCGAGCTATCATCCAGCGCCCGCACCTCCTATTATTTTTTTAGTTCAACTCTGCAAGCGCTTGCTTTATTGCGTCAAAATTAGGCAAATCACCGGCAGATTCCAAAACTTCTGCATAGCGAACAGTACCTTCCTTGTCAATGACAAACGCTGAGCGTTTGGAAACACCCTTCAGTCCCAACACAAATTCTTCGTATAAAGCTCCGTAATTCCGCGAAACTTCTTTATTAAAATCGCTGAGCAGCAGGAAATTCAGATTTTGCTCGGACTTGAACTTGTCCAGTGCGAATGGAGAATCAACCGATACTGCCAGAATCTGTGCATTTAAGCTGTTGTAACTGGCAATATCATCGCGCATCGTGCAAAGCTCCGTGGTGCACACGCCCGTGAATGCCATTGGAAAGAACAGTAACACGACGTTCTTTCCTTTATAATTGTCCAGAGAAATTTCCTCTTTTTCCGAAGAAACGAGGGTGAAAGCGGGGGCTTTTTCGCCTACTTTGACTGCCATGATTTGATAATTTTTTTAGTTATGAAATTTTACAAATAAAATCACAACATCGGAATGCACAAGTTGTTTGGCTGCCACGAAGGACAAGTGCAATTTATTTCGTTGTTTTGTGAGGCAAAAAAAATATATGAGTCCGGTTACGCGCGCCTACGTCGAATTGCACATTGCAGTTTTTCTCTTTGGTTTTACCGCTATCCTCGGCGATCTCATCTCGCTCTCGGCGTTGAATCTCGTTTGGTGGCGGGTTTTTCTCACGAGTGTCAGTCTGCTTTTTCTCGTTAATGCCTTGCGCTTGTTCCGTACGCTGCCCCGGCAGCGGCTCTGGCAGTTTATCGGCATTGGTGTGCTGGTTGCTTTTCACTGGCTGGCTTTTTTCGGCTCCATTAAGTTATCAAATGCTTCCATTGCGCTGGTAGCAGTATCGACTACTTCCTTTTTTACTTCTCTGATTGAGCCGTTTTTCATGCGGCAGCGGGTGAAATGGTATGAATTAGCCCTGGGGTTGCTTATCATTCCGGGTATGATTCTGGTGGTCAATGGTGCAGGAGTTGCGGTATGGCCGGGTTTGCTGGCTGGTTTTGCAGCGGCATTTCTGGCGGCGTTGTTCACCACATTCAACAAAAAACTACTTGGGCAATACAATGCCATTGAGGTTACTTTTCTCGAACTGGGAAGCGCCTGGGTATTTTTGAGCCTGGTCATTCCATTATACCTGATGTACAGCGGGTTGGAATTTCAAACCATGCTCCCCGTAAAAAGCGACTGGCTCTACCTGATCGTGCTGGCGGTGCTCTGTACCACGCTGGGCTACGTGCTGGCGCTGCGCTCCCTGCGCGAGCTGACCGCTTTCGCGGGAAATTTGACGGTAAACCTGGAACCCGTTTACGGCATTATAATGGCCTGGCTTATTTTGAATGAAAATGAGGATCTGACGGGGAATTTCTACTGGGGTGTCGTGATTATTCTATTGGCGGTGTTTAGTTATCCTCTTTTGCGAAGATTGGAAAGGAAAGGTTGGATTGCGCCGTAGGCATCTGATGTACAACGTAAAGATATAAAAAAGCGAAACGACAAAAAGATGTCGTAAATTTAGCGCATT
>CAZFBU010000224.1:0-4984 GCA_964517175.1 uncultured Saprospiraceae bacterium | reverse complement strand
TACTATAAATTTAAATTTACAAAAAGCGACAGAATATTGTATGCCAATGGCTTACAAATCTGTAATTAATCCTGCGAAGCCCTGCCCAGTTCTTCCGCTCGCTGCAAAGCCGCCATTGCACCGGCCATAATATCCTGATGCACGGCATTATCGGTATAGCTTTGCAATGCTGCTTCGGTGGTGCCGCCGCGTGAAGCCACACGCCGAATCCATTCCTCGCAGGAGAAACTCGTGGCTCGGTACAACTCAACTGCCCCGAAGAACGTCTGGCTCACCAGCAATTCTGCTTCCGATTCGCTAAAGCCCATCTTTCTGGCGCTTTGCATCAAAGCATCCATAAAAAACCAGACGTAGGCCGGACCGCTGCCCGAAATTGCCGTGGCTGCATCGATAGCCGACTCTTTTTCCACATAGACGGTTTTGCCGGTGGTATTCAGCAAATTTTGCACGGTGACCAGCTCGATACGCGTTACTTCTTCCGAAGAGGTGAAAGCCGTCATGCCCATACCGATCTGCGCCGGCAGATTGGGCATAGCGCGAATGATCTTGCGGACACCCAGACCTTTGGCGATCGTTTCTATTTTCACCCCTGCCATGATGGAAAGAAAAACCTGTTGCGGATCAACCACCGGACGCAGGCTATGAAATAAACCTCCGGTGTCCTGCGGTTTCACAGCCAGTATGATGAGATCCGCTTTGTGCAGGCAATCCTCCGGACGACCGTAAACCGTACCAATGTCTTGCTTGCTGAGTTCGGCAGCTTTTTCGGGCGATTTTTCCAGGATCATCATCGCCTCCCGGCTGGCAATGTGCGAGCGCAAAAAGCTCTGGGCGTAGGTTTTGCCCATATTGCCACCGCCAACGATCAAAATATTCATATACGATTACCTTTTGATGCAAATTTAGCGCATTTGTAATGAGATAAAAGCAATTGACCGTTTTTGTGCCACCTAAAAAAAGCCAACTGATTTGGGGTAATTGAAAATGCAAAGAATGTTGCGACACAAAAAGTGTGAAAATCCGTAAACATGTTGCGCTTTAGAACGTTTAGCTTTCCGATAATTGAAAAATCGATGAGTATAGAACGAAATAACAGTCAGGAAAAATTCCAGAGCGAATACCAAAAAGTGCAAAGCAACATTTTGCATACGGCCTCCTGGTTGAATTTGCATTCTACCAAATTACTTAAGCCCTACCGTATTTCGCCCCAACAATACAATATTTTGCGCATCCTCCGCGATTTGCATCCAAAACCGGCAACTGTCAAACTCTTGACAGAACGCATGGTGGACAAAATGTCCAATGCTTCTCGCCTGGTGGAAAAACTGCGCCAGAAAGGATTCGTCGTGCGCGAAGCAAGTGATGAAGATCGCCGGCGGGTGGATGTGAAAATAACTGACAAAGGGCTGATGGTAGTCGAAAAAGCCTCCGATGCGCTGGAAAAAGCGATGGAAGAACAGCTTTCCACCATTAGTCCGCAGGAAGCCTCCGAGCTGAATCGCCTGCTCCAGGACATCCGTAGTTAAAAAAATCTTAAACACTCCCGGTAATGCGGTGCTTTAATGTTTAAACTTTAAATTTGTACCAGAATTTAACAAATGAAAAAAAATAAAACCATTTCAACCATGAAAAAGATTCTCATTGCATTCATCGCTGTATTGGCAGTAGGCGCTATGGCTTTCACGGCTGCTGAAGAAACCTACACCGTTAATACCGAAGACAGCTACATCAACTGGAGAGCGCGCAAGGTAACCGGTACACACAACGGAAAAGTAATGCTGAAGAGCGGCGCACTTGCATTCGATAATGGCAAGCTGACGGGCGGTACATTCGAGATTGATATGCCGACCATCACGGTAGAAGACTTGTCTGGTAACGGTAAGGCAAAGCTGGAAGGCCACTTGAAGTCTCCGGATTTCTTCAGCGTAGAAAAGCACCCGGTAGCGAAGTTTGTTATTACGAATGTAGATGCGAAAAACCCACCGGAAGGTTCTCCATACTACCGCGTTACGGGTAATCTGACGATTAAAGGCATTACGAATCCGGTCAGCTTCAACGCCAATGTAAAAGAAGACGGTGGCAAGATGATGGCAAGCGCAAACATCACCGTTGATCGCTCCAAGTACGATGTGCGCTATGGCTCCGAGTCTTTCTTCGGCGCGCTGGGCGACAAGGCGATTTACGACAACTTTGATTTGTACGTGAGCCTGGTGGTAGCGAAGTAAACTACACCCGCTTACGCAAGATAAATGAAAGGCGGCAATCGCAACTGCGGTGGTCGCCTTTCTCGTTTTTTGACGGCTGCCAGACGTATTATGTTCGCTAATACTTTGTTTTTTCGCTCCGATGCGTATCTTTGCAATATAAGCACCGCAACTTCTACACCTCATATTTTCCTTTTCTGAAAAACGACATACCCTTTTGTCATTTGGCTGCCGCCAAATGAAGAATCTGTTTTACAACTAAAATCAAAAATCCAATCGTATGAATCGTTTTTCTATCCTGAAAACCTTGTCAATCCTTGCCTGCTTCGCACTTGTTAGTTCGCTTCACGCGCAAACATTCAGCAAGCAGAACGCGCACCGGATGCTCAAAACAGCATTGAAAAATAAACTAAAAATGTCGGAAGCGGAAGTGCACGAAGGTTTGAGTTTATTGCAAAATCAAACACCCATTCCCAACAACACCGAAACGCTAGAACGCACGTTGAGCAGTCGCTCTATCGATGACGCCGTGAGCGCCAGCGAAGAAACCGAGTCGGAAATACATGCGGCTGTTAATCCGCTGGATTCCAACAACATCATCGTGGGCGCGATGAAGTTTGATCCGGAGAATTTCCTCGCATCCCTGACTTTCCCGATTTACTACACCAAAGATTTTGGTCAAACCTGGCAACTCAGCGCATTCAACGGCGCAAATGACCTGTCCGGCTTCACGCTCATCGCTGGTGGCGGCGATCCCATCATCGTTTTTGACGACGAAGGCACAGCGTACCTCAGCTGGCTGACCCTCTCCATCGGGCTGGATTTTAAGATCAAAGCCGAAATGCACTGGGCAACCTCGGAAGATGGTGGCGCGACCTGGACTCGCCAGCCACAACTCATCGACTCCGGCGAGATCGCCGACATCACCGCTACTTCGGGCTTCCTGCCCGACAAGGAATGGATGGCTTCCGACCTCGGCAATTCCGAGCACCGCGGCAATGTATATATCGCTTATGCGTACATCAACTCCGCTGACACCTCTTACAATATTTTCGTAAAAACCAAAGACGCAGCCAGCGATACCTTCGGATTGGCGGTTGATCTGACGCCGACAGAACTGGCGTTTTCGCAATTCACCAGCATTGACGTTGATTCCGAAGGCGTGGTACACGTGATGTTCGCCGCAGCGACGGTAGAAGACGAAGTACTGAGTCTGTATCACGTTTCCTCGAAAGATGGCGGTGCCACTTTCTCCGATCCGGTGAAAATTTCCAGCCTGCATTTGCAGTGCTTCCCTCCCGGCTCCGAGGAAGAATGTGGTATTGTCGGCATCGACCCGAACCGCGTGTATCCTTGCCCGCACCTGCGCGTGGATAAATCCGGCGGACCGAATGACGGCAACCTCTACGCTGTTTGGACTGCCGATGGCGTGACCAATCAGAAAACTGCCGGTCTGGATATTTACTACGCCAAATCCGAGGACGGCGGCGCGACCTGGACGGCACCGATGATCCTGAACGACAACGGAGACGAAGCGTCCCATCAGTTCTTCCCCAGTTTGGATGTAAACAGCAAAGGCAACCTCGTCATCACCTGGTACGACCGGCGCAGTGATGCGGAGAATAAAATGACCGAATATTACATGACCATCTCCCGCGACGGCGGCAATACCTTCGAGCCGGATTTCGCCGTCTCCACGGAAGCCAGCGACTTCGCCATGATCGGTCAGTCCAACGGCAACTTCGGCATTGGCGAATACACCCAGGTGGTCACCACCAGCGGCTATGCTCTCCCCTTCTGGGCGGACGGACGCACCAACGACGGCAATATCGAGATCTTCACATCGCTGATTCCCTTAGCGGAAAATGTAGCGACGAATGTGAGCGAAGTCATTTCCATCAGCAGTGCGCTGAGCATTCAAAGCGTATTCCCGAACCCGGTGCACAACATCGCCAATGTGGACATCCGCCTGCGCGAGCCGATGCAAATACAGGTGAAGCTCTTTAGCAATGACGGCAAGGTGCAGCGCGCCTACCCCGCCTGGAACTTCGGCAGCGGCGAGCACCGCCTCCAACTCGACGTACGCGGCATCGCCGCCGGACAATACTGGCTCGCCATCCGCAGCAAGCACGGCATGCAAACCAAAGCGATCGTGATCGAATAGTAAATAGGGTGCTTTTCGCTACTTGCTGCTCGCTGTTCGCAATGCGAATGACTAATAACAAGCATTTTAAGTAGGTGGATAAATTTATTTCATCCAAAAGTTAGTCAAAATACTATAATATGCTCCAGAGATGGCACCGGGTATCTGGTGTCATCTCTTTTCCTATCTTCGGGGATGCTGCTCGCCTTTTGTGGTGTATATCGTAGAATAAAGCTATATGTTATGTTGTGTTTTTGGGTAAATAGCTTTAAATTGTGGACGTGGTTTACGATGGCGTATTTTCGAGTTACGTAGATGTCGATATGAACGCAATAGCGCGCAGCTAAGTAAAAGATGCCATGCGTTAATGTAGTGGTCCTGTCCTCTTCCCAATCAGCGCAACCAAAGAAAAATGGGAAACGATAGATTTTAAAACATCAATTTTAAATTAATAAAGACTATCAAACATGGGATTATTAAAAAACCTTGGAGACATTCTAAAAGTTGTAGCACCCATTGCAATTACTGGAGCCTCAGTAAACAACTGGATAAACAACAAACAACGTGAAATAACTAGTAATAGAATCTCTGGTTTAATCAGCTTAGCTTGCGAAGTTGGAGGTATGGACAATGAAAC
>CAZFBU010000223.1:0-5013 GCA_964517175.1 uncultured Saprospiraceae bacterium | reverse complement strand
TTAAATAAAATCGACATCAACATTATACGGAAATGTCATCAAAAAATCGATGGCTTTATCTATATCAAAATCGTGAAACACAATATTGTAAATCATTTGGGTAATCGGAATCCGCAGTTTGTAATAATTTGCCAATTGTTTGGCGATGCGCAGTGTGCCCACCCCTTCCGGGGTTTCGGGCATGTCCGCCAGAATAGCTTCCCGCTCTTCCCCTTGCCCGATGCGGTAGCCGAAGGTGAAATTGCGGCTGTCTTTGCTCGTTGCGGTTGCTACCAGGTCGCCGATGCCCGCCGTACCGAAGAAAGCCTTTGGCGTAGCGCCCATTGCCTGACCAAAATAAATCATTTCTGTGAGTCCGCGGGTAATCAGCATGGATTGTATGTTTTTTCCGAGATTTTTGCCGCGCAAAATGCCGGAACCAATGGCAATGATGTTCTTGAGCGCACCGGCGAGTTCTGCACCGAGAATATCGTGCGAACCAAAAACGTGAAACTGCTTGCTGCCCAGCACTTTTTGTCCGGCGCGAATCACTTCATCGAAATGACTGCCGATTACAGTTGCCGTCGGCTGCCCGTCCATGATTTCCTTCGCCAGATTGGGGCCGGAAAGGCACCCTACGCGCACCACGGCGCTCTCCTGCCGGATGACTTCGCTCATGGTGCTGACGTGCTCCCGCTGAAGCGAAACATCTTCATCTGCCTGCAAATCAATGCCATATACATCAAAACCTTTTGTGCCGTGGATCAAAATGTGGTAAGGGCGCAGAAAAGGACCCAGATTGTGCATCATGTTGCGGAAATTGGCGGCGGTTACGATGGGAAAGATCAGCCGGCATTGTTCGGCAACCTCCTCAAAGTCCGTCGTGCCCTGAATGCGTTCGGAGAGCGCCACGCCAAAGTTGTAGCGATCCCTGTTGATGGCATCCACCACTTCCTGCTTGCGCGAAAAGAGCAAGACATTTGTATTAATTGCCAGCAGATTGGCAACCGCCGTACCAAAGCTGCCCGCACCAATTACGCCTACCGGTTTTGTGTCTTCCGCCATCTATTTTGCTTAAATCTCCCGCAAATGTACGGTTTAATCTGGAAGTTTTGGGTTGGAATAGCGCGTTTCGCATCGGGAATTTGTCGGTTTTATCGCAAACTTTGCACCCTTTGGCATGCAAACGAGCGGAATCCTTTGTTTTGTTGTTAACAAAAAATATATTTGGAGCAGCGTATCGAATTCATTATTATGCGTTAGGTATTATTGATGAAGGTTTAATATATAAACCGCCGTAATGAAGGATCCCGAAAATTGATATAACCCACATAAAAAAATATGTCGAAAGGAAACACCAGAGCCGGTAGAAAATCAAATACAACGACTTCCAGGAGCGCCTTGCCGCAAGGTAAAAATTATCTTTTTGTCATTGGTATCGATAAGTATCAGAAGCATCGCGACCTGGCAAACCCGGTTTTTGATGCGAAAGCATTTATGAAGTTGATGACCGAAAAGTATCAGTTTTCTAAGAGTAAGTCTCAATTGATAACACTTTTTGACGAAGTGGCTACCCAGGCTAATATTTACAACAAGCTCGAATTTCTTGCCGACCGCGTCACCAACCAGGACAACCTGGTCATCTATTTTTCCGGACACGGCGAGTACAAGAAAAATGTACGCCAGGGCTTCTGGATTCCCTACGATGGTGATCCGAATAACGCTTATGGTTCCTATATTTCATTCAAAAATCTCATCAGTTTCATCGAAGCGATCGACTCGTTTCACACCTTTATCATTGCCGATTCGTGCTATGCCGGGTCGCTGTTTACCGCCAAAAGTGCCGGCGACGTGATGACGCGCTACGAGAGCATCCCTTCGCGCTGGCTGCTCACGGCGGGCATGGTGGAGGAAGTACCCGACGGGCAGCCGGATCAGCACAGCCCCTTTGCCAAATCGCTGCTGAACTGGCTTCGCAATAACAGCAGCCCGCGTTTCAGCGTGGCGGATTTGTGCCGCAAAGTCATTCATTCCATCGATAACATGGGATCGGAGCAAACGCCCCAGGGAGAGTCTTTGAAAATACCCGGCAACCTCGGCGGCGAATTTATGTTTCGACTCAAGGAACATGCCGACGAAGTATTTGAAGAGGAAATCGTATTGGAGGATCACGGAACCAGCCGGGGCGGCGGTGATGTTGCAAAAGAGGAGGTAAAGGAACCGACCAAGATTGCGGATCCGGCAATTCGGAACCTGACGGATGTGAAGACGAGACTGCGCGGAAAACTGGCCTCGGATGAATTTGAAAAAGCATTTGAGTTGTTCAATAAATTCATTCACCACAAATCCAGCAAGTCGAATCTGATCATTTCGTTGCAAGGGCAATACAACGGCATGAAGCGCCAGCAGGGGCAGGGTACGGTGAGCGATTCCTTTGCCACGCAGACATTTAACCGCATTCGCATCGCACTCACGGAACTGACCAACGAACTGGAAGAGGAAGACATCAACGCCGATGCTTACGAAAGCAATGGCCGCGAGGAACCCTCGGTCGGAGATTTGAAGCATCGAATCGAGGATTTGCAAAAAGAAGTGGACAAATCGCTGGACGCCATTAAGTCACCGCAGGAATTTGCCTCGCAACTGACCGATCTGGAGCGGCAGGGACTGGAAAGCCAGCTTAACATTTTGCAAAAGAAGCTTAACTTTTTTTTAGAACGGCAAGCTGTAACCAGCGACCCGTCCCAGAAGTTTACTTTAGAAATGCAAATTGAAGAAACCCAGCAGCAGATCAATGAAGCAAAGGGAAAACTGGGAATTTAGTTTGCAGTAGGCAGCTTGTCCGCCATCCGCATTAGGCGAATAAGCAGATGAAAGATAGCGTTTAGATTCAATTACACCAACTTCATTCACCATGGCATCCGTACTGGAAGGCTTACAAAAACAACTGACCATTTCGACCCAGCGACTCAACGCGCTGCGCGAAGCTTATGCCATTCAGTCGGATCCCAGTCTTAAGTTTACCCTTGAGCAGCAAATCGCGCAGTTGGAAGCAGAAATTGTGGGCGTCAAAGAGCAGATAGAGGCCTCCTACGGCATATCGGCTATCAATTCGAGCACGCTGCTGGAGCAAAAAATCCGGGAATTATCGGTCAGCGTTGAATCCAGGATTGGCGAGTTGTTCCTCGTCAATGTGGACCGCGTACCACCGCGCGATAGCTTTTGGAGCGCATTTGATGAGCACATGGAGCGCCGAAACCCGTTTCAGTTTCATTTTGTGCTGGCTTGCCCGACGCAGGAACCCGACAGTTTTGCCGAACGCATGGTGTATGAACTGGTGATTGAGGAGTTGGAAGAAGAGATGGATGCCATCAACTACGTACACCGCCCTGAAAGCCGACGGGTAAGGCTGGAAAACCTGCCGCTGGGGCGCAATTTGCGGGTTGCGCAGCGCGAGTTTAAAAAGTATTTCGTGAACCGATTTGGCATGTCCGATGCGGAAACGGCTTTCGAGGATTATATTCGCACCGGCTTACCCAAGCTGGAGTATCAGTACGTAGCAACCGTTTTCCAGATAAATGCCAACGAGTGGAATGCCAAACTAATGGAGAATTACCTCCAATGGATCATGGACGTGTTTCATGTGGATAATACCCACGATGAAGTGCCAACTTTTTTGTTTTTCTTTGCGGTCAATCTGCGGGATGCGCATGTCAATCCCTTGCCGGCAAAACAGCAGAAAGTGGTGGAGAGTATTCAGCGCATCATCAACAAGAACAGAGACCGAACTTCGCTCATCAATCAACTGACGCCGGTTTCCGAAGATTGGGTAGCCGACTGGATTCGCAACCTCGGTGAGCAGAATGAAAGCAAAATCCAGGATTTGGTCAAGCTTATCATTGCCGGATTGCCCGAAGAAAAACAGTCGAAATACCAGCAAAGCAAATTATTGGACATGACGGATATTGAACGCTTCCAGGAAATCGTTTATAAGGTTGCTATTGAGTAGAAGTGTTGTTTGTTATTTGGGAATTGTTATTTGGGATGGAAATTGGGGCAGTTTTCGTACTATGAAATCAAAACAAAATCGTACCATAACACCATAAAAATGAGTTTCAACTTATATACAAAAGACGGCGGACAGCGCGAATTACCGGCATTTGAGTACAATCCCCGCCTGGGCGATCCATCGTTGTACAAGCCCTCGCAGGCACTGACGGATGCGGTGAATGTCGCTTTGTCACTGGGGCAGCCCTTGTTGCTTACCGGCGAGCCGGGCACGGGCAAAACGCAACTGGCGCATCACGTTGCCTGGTATTTCAAGCTGGGCAAGCCCCTGGTTTTCAATGCGCAAACGACGTCGCAGGCAAGCGAATTGTTTTATCAGTACGATGCGTTGGGGCATTTTCAGTTCAGCCAGAACAATGCAGAAGTGCTCAGTCCGGATGAACTGGAGCGACGCTTCATCCGCTACGTAGGCTTGGGTGGCGCTATCCGTTCGGACAAGCGGGAAGTGGTGCTGATTGACGAGATCGATAAAGCGCCTCGTGACTTGCCCAACGACGTGCTCGCAGCGATTGAGGATTTGGAGTTTACCGTTCCGGAAATCGGCAAAACCTACAAAACCAGAACGGAAAACCGCCCGATTATCATCATCACCAGTAATTCTGAGAAAAACCTGCCCGATCCTTTCCTGCGGCGGGTGGTGTATTTTCACATCCCATTCCCGGATGCGACGGCGCTGCTCGAGATCGTCAATGGCAAGGTCAATGGTTTGAGTCCGTCGGAATTGCAGACGGTCATTTCGCACTTTGAGGGCATTCGCAACAGCCGCGAGCTGAAGCTGAAAAAAGCGCCGGCTACGGCGGAGCTGATCTACTGGACGATGCTGCTGCAAAAGCTCAACTTTGATGTGAATAAGCTGGCGAATGTAAGCCGACTCAGTGCCCCCGAGCGTGAGCAACTGGCGATGAGCTATTCGGTACTGGCGAAGACGAAGGAGGATTTGATTGCATTGCAGGAAATGTTGAAGTA
>CAZFBU010000222.1:0-5062 GCA_964517175.1 uncultured Saprospiraceae bacterium | reverse complement strand
AAAAGGAATGCAACTAAGTAACTGGACAAATTCATTATTTATTTGACAGGATTAATGCCATAGGTCCGAGGGACTCCTACGGAGCATGACTACGTCACTTAAAACATACACCAGGAAGATAATTCGAATGATAATCGCAATACTCGGCATATGAGGAATCTGCGCACAGTCCCATTTTTGAAGAGCCGCTCAGGATAAAATACGATACAGAAAACACAAATCATACTTTTGGGTGAAGGACTTGAATCGGCTTTCCTGTAATTTTGGTGTATAATCGGTATTCAGATAAAACACGCAAAAGCTATCTGCATACTATCTTCTTATTCAGCAACTGTCTTACTATGACGTCCATCGGAGGTAAAGACTAACATCATTATTTCATCACAAATATCTAAATCATTATGAAGATCAGACTCATTGTTAAGTTTGGTATCACGGCTTTCCTGCTGTGTTTTATTACCTTTGCTGCTGTTGCACAGTCCGAAAAAGGCGTATCTGCGGCAGACCAAAAAAAGATTATGGAGATTTTCAAGGACGTTCCTAAGAGTGAGTACAAGTTGGTATTCAACAACGGCAAGAGGGTCATCGGCGAAAAGCAAATCAAAATGGACGACCTGAAGCGCGTGAGCAAAAGCTCAAACGCGAATGCCGCTGGTGTCAAATGGACGTTCATCGTAGGAGACCGCAGCGCCAACGAAGTTATTTACATTTACACCGAAGGTCTGTCCAAAATGGCTTCTCTGTTGGGGCAGAAGCGACTCAAGGCACTGCAGGACATTGCAGGCAAGTACGAGGACGTTTCGCCGCGGTAAGTCGTATTTTGCTGGCAGTTTATAGTGCTTTTCGTGCCGTAGGCATCGCTTCGCGGCTATTCGCTGTTTGCAGCACAAGCGACTAATGATGAGTTCTTTAGTAAAATTCATTTCATCAAGAAGTTAGTAAAGGCACTATAATACCGAACTGACTAAAAAAGGCATGAAGGGGCGCATCGCAAGATGCGCCTCTCACTTAAAAATAGGGCATCATGTTTAAGAAAATCATTTATCTGGCTGCGGCTCTTCATCTTGGAATTATTTTCACAACGGTGGTTCACGGCATTGATAACAATACCTACTACAAGCACCTGGAAAGCCCCCTGGCGTGCCTTACAGCCATCAACTATTCCGCCTGGCGCTTTGCTTTCTTTACGCCGGATGTAGGCAAGAGCACGGACCTCGAGATGGTGCTGGAGGGCGCCGACGGTGACACCCTGCGCTATTCCTCCGCCGAGGGGTTCGACTTCTTCACGGCAAACATCGAGTCGAGGAATCGCTTTTACGGCTTCAAAGTACACGCCGCCAAAGACTCGGCTTACCAGGATTTAAGCTCACGCTCCATGTGCACGCGCATGTTGAATTTGCATCAGGACAAGCCACGAATCAGCTACGCAATGACTGGCATTCGCTACCCAAAGATGGCAGACTTCGTGCAGGATTCGATCATTAAGACGGCAACTTTTTATCAGACAGAATTTGTTTTGTATTAATCTTCCCACTTTATGAAATATCTGCAAAGCTTTACGCAACGATTCAATCAGTTTTTCACTGCGCCGATTTCCCCAAAACCCTTGGGTATTTTCAGGATACTAATCGCGGCTTTTACCATTTTGCAAGCAGCCATGTGGTATCCCGACTGGGCGGCATTTTTTGGTCAGGATGCCTGGATACAGTGGGAAATCTCCAGCGCATTCAACCAATCGTGGCACATTCACATACAAGATGCTTATCAATTGTTCCGGCCGCTGGGATTGTCAAGCGCCGCATTTGTCGAACTGTTTTTCTGGGTATATGTACTCTCCGCACTGGGCTTGCTGGTTGGTTTCTTTACCCGGGTTGCGGCAATTTTAGCATGGCTGTGCCATTACATTATGATGAGCACTTTGCCTACTTTTGTATATGGCGTGGATATTTTCCTGCAGATTTCGCTTTTTTACATGATGGTCATGCCCGTAGCCAAAGCATTTTCCCTTGATCTTCGGCTGGGGCGCGTTTCGGGAGAAGCTAACTGGGCATCGACCCTGGCCATCCGCGTATTGCAAATACACATGTGTCTCATTTATTTTTCGGCTGGTTACGAAAAAATGTTATATGCCGCCTGGTGGGAGGGCAATGTCCTTTGGCGCTCGATGGTGCAGCCCGATTTCCGGCAATTTGATATGACCTGGCTGGCGCATTATCCCTGGATTCCGGCGCTACTCAGTTGGTTTACGATGTTTATTGAAACATTCTACTTCGTCGGCGTATGGATTCCACGCATTCGGGTTTTCTGGCTGCTGGGGATGATTGCGCTGCACGTGGGTATTGGTTTATTTCTCGGACTTTACCTTTTTGGGCTGATTATGATACTGCTTTCGGTTTCTGCCTTTGGCTATGATGCTTACCATGATATCTTATTCTGGCGCGCGCAGCGAACGGAACGACCTGGACGGCAGCAGATATTACAACCGTATTAAGTAACGATCAAATAATTTTGAAGGGATGGCAATGCCATAACATCTGGTTTTGTAGCGGCTCTTTTAAAGGCATTCTTCGTTAAAAAGCCTCGGCTTAGCGCTGCTATTTCACTGTATGAAATACTCCTGCACTCCCTGGGCATATTGCCCGGTAGTGTCGAACCGCTTGTTGCCGTTTTTTAGCTAGGCTGTAATCGCATGCACTATGCCAAGCAACGTATTACTTCCCCAAAAAAGTGAACGTACGCAAAACACCCACTTCCCATTATATTTTTTTATTTTCGCAAACCTTTCGTATTTTTATCGGAGCACTACATTTCCAGATTAAAAAAATACGCCGGAATGAAACAATTGCTATTGTTCTTCAGCCTGTTGCTCATTGGTTTTTTTACCAATTTTTGCGGCAATGCCGCTTCCAAAACCGACGCAGCGCAAGATGCCAAAGCTAAAGCCCCGGAAATGCCCGATTATATCGGAATTTATGAGTTTTCTTCCGAAACCGCATCCGGGTCGGTAGAAATCAAAACCGCAGTGGACGGACAAATTGAATTCGAGATCAGCGTTGCTGACCAGAGCGGCTGCACGGGCGATATTTTTGGAATGACGGCGGTACATAATGGCGTTGCGACCTACGCAACGGAGGATTGCGCTGAATTGAAGTTTGAATTCGCTGAAAATACTGTTACCATTTCCGAAACGGACTGCGGGTTCTATCACGGCTTGTCCTGCTCTTTCGACGGCGTGTATCAAAAAATCTGACCGCAACCTTTGTACAGCTTTCGCAAAGCTCAAAGATTTACGAAAGCTCTTGCACCGGGTTGGTGCATTATCCATTTTTATTTTTCTATTCAACAATCATATTTTAAATTCCCGGATTTTTCGTAAATTAGTGACGATCTTTTGCCTTAGTCACCAAATATTATTTTATTTTGGATAGGGTAGAAGCGTGGCGGCAAATCCCGTTGCCTTTTTTCATTATTCCTTTACCAGATTTTAAAACCAAAGCAGTATGTCCAAAAATCTAACGGCGCTTGCAGCCAGAAAAGGCAAAGGATTGACGAATAACCTGTTCGAGCGCATCGCCGGACTAGCCGAAGAAAACGGCACGCCGGATAAGGAAGCCATGAAGCAACTGGCGGATGAGTTTCTCGTGGGTAATGCCAATATCTACGGTACGGCTTCCTTTTACGATTTCACCAAACCGGAAAATCAGGGCAAGAAGGTCTATGTCTGCAACGGTAGCGCCTGTATGCTCGCGGGCACGCAAGACGCGGTGAAGCAGGAATTGCTAAATTATTTTGCGGAGGATGAAATCGGCGAGATGTGCTGCCTCGGGCGTTGTCACGAAAATAGTGCATTCCACCTCAATGGGCAGAATTACTCCGCCAAGCAAAGTACGGATATTGACAATATCATCAACGGCACGGATCAGGAGGGCGCGGATCACTACCAGGTCGATTCCATCGGAACGCCAGTGCTGACCGGCACTTTCCCCAGTCTGGAGGAATGCAAAGAAAGTCTGCATCAAATGTTCGACGCTGGTGCAGATGCCCTGCTCCAATCGCTGCAAACTTCCGGTTTGCGCGGGCGCGGCGGCGCGGGTTTCCCGATGGCGTTCAAGCTGGAGGCTTGTCGCAACGCAGCGGGTGAGCCGAAATTCATTGTGTGCAACGCCGACGAAGGCGATCCCGGCGCTTTTTCTGATCGCTACCTGATGGAGCAGCGACCGTTCGCGGTGCTGCTGGGCATGCTCATCGCGGGCTACGCGGCTGGCGCGGAGCGCGGCGTGATTTACATTCGAGCGGAGTATCCGGAGTCCATTGCCGTTACGCAGGGCGCTGTTGAAACCTTGATCGAAGCGGGTTTGAATGGTGACAATATTCTGGGCAGCGGCTTTAATTTCCATTTCAAACTCATCAAAGCACAAGGCGCGTACATCTGCGGGGAAGAAACGGCGCTGCTGCAGTCCATCGAGGGCAAGCGACCGGAAGTGCGCATCCGACCGCCATACCCGGCGCAGGAGGGCTTATTTGGCAAACCAACGGTTGTCAACAATGTAGAAACGCTGGCAAATTTGCCGTACATCATCCTGTATGGCGGCGCGGCTTTCGCCAAAATCGGGCGCGAGCGTTCCACGGGTACGAAATTGCTGTCGCTGGATAGCTCGTTCAATCGCCCCGGTTTGTACGAAGTGGATATGGGTACGCCGTTGGCAAAAGTGGTGGAAACACTGGGCGGTAGCTTCCGCAAACCGGTCAAGGCGCTGCACATCGGCGGACCGCTGGGCGGACTCGTCCCGATGCACAAAGTCTCCGACTTAACCATTGATTTTGAATCCTTTGCGCAGGAGGGCTTCCTGCTGGGCCACGCCTCAGTGGTTGGCATTCCCGAGAATTATCCGATGGTGAAATACCTGGAGCATTTGTTTGCGTTTACCGCCCACGAGAGTTGTGGGAAATGCTTCCCGTGTCGCATCGGCTCGGTGCGCGGGCAGGAAATGTTGCATAAGGCACAGTACAATGGCTACCGCATCAATGAGGAGTTATTCAATGATCTGGTAGAAACCTTAGC
>CAZFBU010000221.1:0-5230 GCA_964517175.1 uncultured Saprospiraceae bacterium | reverse complement strand
AGATTAGACAAAGAACACTATGACAATTGAGCAGCTTTACGAAATCTATCAACAACACCCGAGCGTAAGTACCGATTCCCGCCAGGTGGGCAAAGGAGACTTGTTCTTTGCGTTGCGCGGCGAACGCTTTGATGGCAATCAGTATGCGGCAAAAGCCCTGGAGCAGGGCGCTGCCTATGCCATCGTTGATGCCCCGGCGGCAGTAATTTCTGATCGGACGATTCTGGTGGAAAATGCACAGACCACCCTTCAGGAACTGGCCCGCCATCACCGGCGGCAGTTTTACATCCCGGTCATAGCAATCTGCGGAAGCAATGGCAAAACAACGACCAAGGATCTGGTCAGTTCGGTGCTGAGTAGCCATTACCGCACACATCATACCCAGGGTAATTTTAACAACCACATCGGCGTGCCCCTCACGCTGCTGGCAATGCCCAAAGAAACGGAAGTTGCCGTGCTGGAAATGGGTGCCAATCGGCTGCGGGAAATTGATTTTCTGTGTAAAATTGCCGAGCCTACGCACGGGCTGATTACCAACATCGGCAAAGAACACCTCGAAGGCTTCGGAAGCCTGGAAGGCGTGAAGCAGGGCGAGTCGGAATTGTATCGCTACCTGGCGGCGCAAAATGGCATGGCTTTTATCGATAAAGATGAAGATTTTCTGGAAGACCTGGCACTGCCGGTACGCAAAAAGCTGTTCTACCACGAAACGCAAACGCTGGAAGTGAACAGCCGAATCTACGGCGTGCAGCTTTTGCAAGCTTTCCCGACGGTACAGGCTGCTTTCCTCGATGATGACGGTAATCGTTTCGAGGTACACTCGCAGTTGTTTGGCAAATACAACTTTTCCAATATTATGACGGCCATTGTACTGGGGCGTTACTTTAAAGTGCCGGCGCAGAAAATCAAAGCCGCCATCGAAGCATATCAACCGCTCAGTAATCGCTCGCAGATTAAAAAAATCGACTCCAATACTTTCATCCTCGATGCTTACAATGCCAATCCGAGTAGCATGGAGCAGGCGCTTTCAAGCTTTCGGGAAATGAAAGGCGCAAATAAAATCGCCATTCTGGGGCACATGCTGGAACTGGGCGCTGCTTCATTAGCTGAGCATCAGCGCATTGCCGACCTGGCGCTGGCGCAGGGCTTCGATCGCGTCATTTTTGTCGGCAGGGAATTCCAGCCGGTGGTTCAGGCGTTGGATGTTTTATACTTTGAAAATACCGATACATTGCGGGAATGGTTTGATACACAACACTTTGAGCGGGTTTATTTCCTTTTGAAAGGCTCGCGCGGCATTCAGCTCGAAAAGCTGCTGGCAGAGGAAGTGGCGCATTGAAGGAACAGTTCCTCAGAGAAAGCGCTTGTAGGCATTCAGTAGCCGCTCCGGCAATTCATCCTGGCAGGCGAGTTTATAGTCATTATAGGAACAAGGAATGAGTCGATGGCGGTTGTATTTCTTGCCGATTTTGACCGGTACCTGCATCCACCAGCGGCCACTGCGCTGGCTTTTCCAGAAAGTAAGCTGATAATCCATCTTTTTGAAATCGACGATATACTCCACCAGCCCGTCGGTTGATACGGGAAAATCATTTTTGCGTTGCTGCAATCCTTCGATGAAATACCAAACCATCTGCGCCACCACCTGGGCGGTCTGGTTGTCCTGGTCCAATGTCGGCTCAAAGCCGAATATGCCAAAAGATTTCATTTTGTCGCTCATGCCGGCGTACCGCGCGATCTGGCAGGCTTCTTCTGCGGTGAAGCCCGTAGGCGTAGCATTCATTTGGCCGGGCGCATCGGCTTGCCTGAGCGCAGCCAGGTTGAAACTCAGCAAATCTCCGTCCCGAATCACCGGTTCTACTTCCTGCAAATCGGCGCGCGCACTGCCCAGCCGGATGCAATCAAATACCTGCTGATCCAGATAGCCAAAAGCCGCAGGATCGGTGTAATGCGTCTGGCAACCAACCACGCCGAGGTGAAACAAGCGGGAGCGGGTGTTGAACAAAATCGGATTGAGATAATGTGCTTCGTCCTCTTTGGCTGCCTCCGACATGCGAATGCGCTCATCTGCCACTACCAGGCTCACGTGCGATTGCAAGCTTTGAAATGCTTTGTACTGCCCCAGCATTTGCTCACCTGTGTTGCCAATGATGATCGGAATAATCTGACTGTCAAGGAGTTCTTTGAACAATGGAATGGCAAATGAAACGTCTTCCTTGCGTACATTACCTAAATCGACTACGCTCAGATTTTTAGCCGGCACGCTCATCTGGTAAAGCGCCCGGCGCACCGCATTCGCAGCGGTGGTTTGAGTACCGACAATTGCTGCGCGGCTATCTTTTAGCGCCGGCAATACGCTGCTGAAAACCGGTAGCTGCTTTCCCAACTGATAGTCCGCAAGATTTTCGGAAAAACCGGTGTCTAAATCAACAGGCTTGAGCCAATTGTCGAGCATACTGCTTTTTTTGATAGTGGAAAACTGAGGCAAATGTCCGAAATCAATGGCAAAGTTTTACTTTTGCAGCGATTTTTCCCGGTAGAAAGATAGCGGCATGCAAAAAACTACCTGCGGGAGGTTACTTTTTGCGAAAATTGACGTCAAAAGGAGGTTTTTATTCGTTCTTCGTGCAAAATTATTTGCGCGAAGTGAAAAAAAGGGTATTTTTGTGGTTAATGCATCAAGTCTTAAGATTACTAATAATTGACCATGCATCAATGACCGTGCGGACAAGGCAGGGTAATGGCCAGATAATCCGGACTAGTCGCACGAGCGCTATCTCAGTGAAAATGTTGCAAGCTGAACTACCCACAGCTTGAGGTGACTTACATACAACAATTGACGTATCTCGCATAATAGGGACGCACAAGTGTTTCGGCAGCGTAGTGTCCAGACAAATCATAGGGAAATCCAAGCCACAAACCTAAATCATCGTTGACAAAATAGGAATTTCTTATTTATGTATATGCATATTTTATTTCAAATATAATCCCCTATGACTATGACAATTAAACGTACTATTTTATTGCTGTTCTTGTTTGCAATGGCGAATATGGCGATTGCTCAGAATGGTGAAGATGAGAAAAGCGACGGTGCATCCAACTCAAAACCCACGCCCAATAATATGTGGGAGGTCGGCGCGCACGGCGGTTACATGTTTATGACGGGCGATGTACCAAGTAAGAGCGGATACGGTGCTGGTTTGCACGTGCGCAAATCGCTGGACTATATATTCTCGCTACGCGGCGAGGCGCTGTATGGTACCTATAATGGCACTGCTTTCGACTCCTTGCGGAACTTTGAAACAGACTGGCTTTCGGCTACTGTAATGGGGTTGATTAACCTGAACAGCCTCCGCTGGAACCAGCCGGTACGCAAGATGAGCCTCTACGTGGGCGCTGGTGCCGGCGCAAATTATTTTACCACCACGACCATCCGGCAGAGCAGCGATCCACTCAATCGCTTTCCAGATACGACTATGCTGGCCCGGGAAATTACGCCCCACATTGCCTTAGGGGCAGGGTTTGCGATTCGACTGGGTAAGCGTTTCAACATTGGTCTGGATCATCAGGCCATGATAGCCGTGGGTAGCCGAACGGATTTAATGGACGGTTTCGATCGCGATGAGCAGGGCGAACGTACCGGCTTCGGCGACGTTTTGCAATATTCTAGCCTTCGTATCAATTTCAATATTGGCAATCAGAATAAAAACTCCGAACCACTCTATTGGATCAATCCGCTGGATGTCGTTTTGAACGATGTACAGAAATCAACCAAGAGCCAGGCAATCTCCCTGCAGGATTCTGACGGCGACGGTGTGATCGATGCCATCGACCAGGAGCCGGATACGCCACCGGATGTGCCGGTTGATACCAAAGGACGTACGCTGGACAGCGACCGCGACGGGGTGCCGGATTTCCGCGACCGTGAACCGTATAATCCACCGAGAGCCGGCGAGACCGTCAGTGCAGATGGTGTGATTGAAAACCCCAATCCGGCGGTAAGACCCGGCATGGCTGGCGGCGCTGGTGGTGGCGTTACCGAAGAGCGCGTGCGCCAAATCGTCGATGAAATGCTGAGTGAATATCAGCTAACGGAAAATGCGAATTCCGTTGCCGATTGGTTCCTGCCCATGATCCACTTTGGCAATGAAGCTTATCGCGTGAAATACGCTGACTATGGCACGCTTGCGGGCATCGGGCGCATGATGAAAAGCAACCCACAGATTCGTCTGGTGGTAACCGGGCACACGGATGCAACCGGTTCAGAGGAGGCAAACGCACAGCTTTCTTACCAACGAGCCAATGCAGTAGTCGATCATCTGGTAGAAAATCACGGCATTGGTCGCGGTCGCCTGGTGCTGCACTGGAAAGGGCAAAGCGAAGCGCTGGTGCCTACTTCCAGCAGCTATATGAACCGCCGGGTGGAATTCCGCGTGGCTGGCCCGGACGATGTAGAGATGGATCCGCCTTCGGGTTCGGGCGCTAAAAGAGATGGATATTGATTTGGCTTTGATCGCGCCATAAATTGGCGATGAAGAAAATTCCAAAAAAGAAAGAGCAGCTTCCAGGTGGAGGCTGCTCTTTCTCATTGAAGCCGCGAAAACGAAAAGCGATCACCTTCCCGGATACCGTGTCGTTCGCAAAAACCGGCAAGCACTTCGATGACGTAGAGCGCGGGCGCTTCCGATGTAATGGGGTCGAGGGCTTGCGGTTTTGTCTGGGGGCTTATTTTGACGATGGTCTGGTCGGCATCGGCGAAGATAATATCCAGCGAGAGATAAGTATTGAGCATCCAGAAAGACTGCGGCTCTGGTTCGTCCATAACAAACAGCATCCCCTGCATTTCCTCCATGCTCCTACGCCACATCAGCCCCCGACTTCTTTCCAGGTCGTCATCGGCAATTTCGATGTCAATTTGTGCAAGCGTCTCATCAGCGGTCTGGCTGACAAATACCAGTTCCCCATCTTTCTGAAACTGCGGGTAGGCCGTGCGTTTATCGGTGCGTAGTATAGTAAAAAAAATAGCGATAAAGATTAGTAAAATAACCCCCAGAATAGCCCAGGGTAGCCATCGGCGGCGACTTGGTGGCGGCGCTTTCCGCTGTTGGTATGATTTCTTTCTTTTGGACACAACATTTATTTTACTGCAAAAATACCAAAGCAGAATACAAAATCATAAAAAAGCCCCTGCCAGTACCAACCGACAGGAGCTTTCTCCATTCAAGCAGAG
>CAZFBU010000220.1:0-5313 GCA_964517175.1 uncultured Saprospiraceae bacterium | reverse complement strand
CACCCTTTTTTTTCCTTCTAACGCAAAGCGCCCACATGGCGCTTTTTTTTCGGTGAAATTTTCCGTCGCTCCTTTTTTATCTTTCCAGTAAATATCCTATCTTGGCCGCGACCGAAAGATTTTCTTCTAATTACACACCACGCTGGTCTTGCCAAATAGTAAATCGAAGAATATTCAGCACATGTATTCCGACATTTTATGCTCAATTATGTGTCTTTTCGACACCTGTTGCGTCATAAGAATAAAGAACTCCCAAAAAGATTTTAAGTAGCACGATTTACACAATTTACTTAAAACCTTAACACCTACTACCCTTGAGAGCTGGTTGCAACAAAGATATGCAGGACTTTGAGGTCATCAATAAATACCTCGAAACGCAAGCATCCCGATGCTTCAAATTATTGTACAGCAGGTACGCGGCCAAAATTTATGGCAAATGCCTCTCTATAATGAAAGATGAAGTATTGGCCGAAGATGCGACACAGGAGATTTTTATGAAAATTTTTACCAATTTGTCCAGGTTTGAGGACAAAGCAAAATTTTCGACCTGGATATATTCGATCACTTACAACTATTGTATTGATTATCTACGGAGAAAACAAAAGCAAGACAATCTCTTCACCGACGATGAGGTGGAAAATGCCTCGGATATAGCCGAAGAAGTTTCCGATCAGGTGATGGTTGAAATGGAAATCGAACAATTGAAAAGCGTATTGGAAGAATTACCAACGGATGATCGGACGATACTCTTGATGAAGTACCAAGACGAGATGTCCATCCGGGAAATGGCGGATATTCTTGGAAAAACGGAGAGCGCTGTAAAAATGAAAATTAAACGAGCCAAAGAGAAAGCCCAAAGGTTGAGAGACGAGCTGTTTGCTCACGCGTAAATTACACAAACATGCAAATAAACAATTTTAAAAGACTTCAGGAAGAGGAAGAAGAAAACTACCGGAGGAGGCACAATGACAAGGTACTCAGGGATTTGCTGAGTTCTCTCAGCACATTTCGGCTGGTAGGACAAATGGTAGAGATGTACCTGCCCAAAATTTTTGAATTATTTGTGGTAGCAATGGGCGGACGGGTGCAAAATGATGCCCCTTACTCCAGATCAACGCCGCCATCGCAGGCACCCGACTATGAGAACGGCAAACGCGGCCCCGGCGATGCCACTCAGGAAGATATTTCACGAACAAAATAATCATCATTTTGAATTAGCAAAAATAACACCTAAAATGACACTAGACATATTTGCACTTCTGGAAGAAATGCTCAGAAACTTCTTTGCATTATTGCCTAATTTTTTCCTGGCATTGCTGACCTTCCTGATTGGATGGATCGTATCGAAACTGGTGGCTAAATTTCTGAAGCGCATTCTGAAAACAATCGGTGCGGATAAACTGGCAGATAAACTCAACGAAATCGAGATTATTCACAAAGCTAATTTCAAACTCGTGCCGAGCATTCTGCTTTCCAGGCTGGCTTACTACGTGTTGCTCTTTATTTTTATTATTGCTTCGGTTGATATACTTGGCATGGAAGCAATATCGAATCTGATGAGTGAATTGCTCAATTACATTCCGCACCTGCTCTCGGCTTTTCTGGTTTTCGTCGTAGGCGTATTCGTTGCGGATTTTATCAAAAATATCGTCCTGACCACCTGTACGTCGCTGGGCATTCCCGCGGCAAAAGTTATCGCCAATGTCGTCTTCTATTTCCTGCTCCTGAATATCATAATGATTACGCTTTCACAGGCAAAAATTGATACAAGGTTTATTCAGGACAACCTCTCCATCATCCTGGCGGGCGTCGTGCTGGCTTTCGCTATTGGATACGGGTTCGCCTCGCGCCAGTTGGTTGCCAATTTTTTGTCTTCGCTCTACAATAAGGAAAAAGTTCAGATCGGTGATATAATCGGTATTGAAGGGTTAAAAGGAAAGGTTATTGATATAGATAGTTCCTCCTTCACGCTGGATGCAGAGGGGCGGAAAATCATCATTCCACTCAGCAAGTTAAGCTCTGAAAATATTGAAATATTTCAGCAGGTGGAACCAGAAAAAGCAGAGTAATCCCCCGGTCAGGATATAAACACAAACTATTAAGCCATAAAAAATCCAACTCAAATGAACAAGAATTACGCAATTCTGCTTTCTTTCCTATTGTTAATCAGCGCTTCCCTTTGTGCGCAGGAGGAAGCGGCGGCCGAAGAAGAGGAGAAAGGCTGGGACACTGGCGCAGGAATGGGACTCGATTTTGCCCAACTTTTTCAGTTGAACCCCCGCCAGGGCGCCGGGCAGAATCGCCTCGGCTTTGGGGGGGCTGTCAATTTCTTTGCCAATTATAAAAAAGACCGCTTAGCCTGGGACAATCTGACCTCCTGGCAGTTTGGGCTGCAAAGACTCGGCGCGGGCGTTGTTATGCAAGGTGCTGTGAAAAAAATTCCCTTCCAAAAGTCCATTGATGAACTTCGGCTGAACTCGAAATTCGGATACAAAACGTCAGAAGATTCCAGGTTTTTCTATGCCGCCAACTTTTCTTATTTGAGCCAGGTGGTACCTACTTATACAGATCCGGGTTTTGCGGGTAACTTCCCGAACGAATTGAGTGATACAAGCTCCTTGTTGTCAAAATTCTTCTCGCCGGCGACGATGACGATCTCCGCGGGGATGGATTACAAACCAACTGATAAAATATCCATTTACTATTCGCCTTTGGCAGGCAAATTTATTATCGTTTCTGATGATGCGATTGCCGCAACCGGCGTGCATGGCAACCCGGTAGATCGCGACGCGCAGGGCAATATCATTGCTTTTGATAATACGTTTGCGCAAATGGGTTCACTTTTGAGATTGAATTATGCCGACAATTTTATGGATGAGAAACTCACCTTCTCTTCGGCGCTCTTGCTCTATTCCAATTATTTACAAAATCCGCAAAATATCGACGTGGACTGGACAAACGAATTGGCGGTTACGATTATCAAAAATTTACAACTATCTGCTACGCTCAACATCTTTTATGATGACGACGTGAGGGTACAAATTACCGACTATAATGCGCCAAATGGGGTGAGCGGCCTCGGCAAGCGCGTCAGCCTGACGCAGCAATTGCTCTTGAAATACAATGTTGTATTCTAAAAAACAAATCGTTATCTTTGTTGGTATCGAAAGGCAGGAGAGTTTGTTCTGAAAATGAACAAGCTCTTTTGTTTTAACACCCAATTCGTAAAACGGAATTTGTAACTTTGCACACAAAATTACCAACCATGTCAGAAGACAAAAGACTCTTCCTGCTGGATGGACATGCCCTGATCTACCGGGCGCATTTCGCATTCATCAGCCGACCGTTAATCAACTCCAAAGGCGTCAATACCTCCGCTATGACGGGCTTCATGCGCACGCTCTGGGATTTGTTACAAAATGAAAAACCCACCCACATTGCCGTTGCATTCGATCCTAAAAAAACCTTTCGGCACGAAATGTACAAGGAATATAAAGCAAATCGAGAGGAACAACCTGACGATATTCGAATCGCCATTCCTTATATCAAAAAAATCCTAGAAGCGTTTAAAATACCTATTATTACGATTGATAATTACGAAGCAGATGATGTAATCGGTACGCTGGCAAAACAAGCGGAAAAAGATGGTTATCAAGTGTTTATGGTCACGCCGGATAAGGATTTTGGGCAGTTGGTATCACCGAATATTTTCATGTACAAGCCTTCACGACAAGGCAATGGCGTAGAAATTTGGGGCGAAAAGGAAGTGACCGAATACTGGGGGATCGATCATGTCGATCAAGTGGTGGATATTTTGGGTTTGCAAGGCGACAGCGTGGACAACATTCCCGGCATACCGGGCATCGGCGCGAAGACGGCGGCAAAGCTGCTGGCGCAATTTGGCTCGGTGGAAGGATTGATAGAAAATGCCGATCAACTAAAAGGGAAGCAAAAGGAAAAAGTAATCGAATTTGCCGAACAAGGCTTGCTTTCCAAAAAACTAGCGCGCATCGACATCGAAGTACCCGTTCAATTTGATGAAACGGATTACCATTTAGATGAACCGGACCGGGAAGCTTTATCCGAAATTTTTAGAGAGTTGGAATTCAGAACATTAGCAAAGCAAATTCTCGGCGAAGGCGAGGATGAAAGTGAAAATCCTAAAAAAACAACTGCCGGCACACAAGGCTCTTTATTCGATGGACAAGAAGCCGAGCGTTCCACCGCTCCTCCCGCTCATTCGGTAGCGGATAAAAATTTAGTGAATTCCGAGCACGAGTATCATCTGACAGATACGCCAGGAAAGCGACAAGAACTTATCACCCTTCTATCCAAACAAACCAGCATTTGCTTTGACAGCGAAACCACCGATGTCGATGCCAATCAAGCAGAACTCGTCGGACTTTCTTTTGCCATAAAGGCGGGTGAGGCGTATTACGTGCCGGTGCCGGCGGATCAGGAGGAAGCGAAGCAAATCGTCGCGGAGTTTAAACCCATTTTTGAGAACGAAAAGATTCGGAAAATTGGTCAGAACATCAAGTACGATGCCCTGGTGCTGCGCTGGTATGGTTCGGAAGTGAAAGGCACTTATCTCGATACGATGGTGGTGCACTACCTGCTGGAGCCGGAAATGCGGCACGGCATGGATTATTTGGCGGAGACTTATTTGAAGTACCAACCAGTCTCCATTACTTCGCTCATTGGCAAAGGTAAAAACCAGATCACCATGCGCGAGGTGCCCGTAGCGGATGTGGCGGAATACGCGGCGGAAGATGCGGACATCACGTTGCAATTGCAGGAATTTCTGGAGCCGAAGCTCAAGGAAGAAGGTTTGGAAAAGCTGTATTACGACATCGAAGAGCCGATGATTAAAGCATTGGTCGATATGGAGTTTGAGGGCATTCGGGTTGATCCTGAATTTTTGAGCGTCTATTCCAAAGAATTGGATAAGGGCATTGCCGACATGGAAGCCAAAATTTACGAAGCTGCGGGTGAGGAATTTAACATCAACTCACCCAAACAAGTTGGGGAAATTCTATTCGATAAACTCAACGCACCGGGCGGTAAAAAAACCAAAACCGGACAGTACAAAACCGATGAAAATATCCTTTCGGATCTGGCAGCAGATTTTCCAATTGTGGCGAATATTTTGAATTATCGGGGCTTGGCGAAGCTGAAATCTACCTACGTGGATGCCTTGCCCAAAATGATCAATCCGCGTACCGGACGCATTCACAGTTCGTTCAATCAGGCATTGGCGGCAACCGGGCGTTTGAGTTCTAATAATCCAAATTTGCAGAATATTCCCATCCG
>CAZFBU010000219.1:0-5338 GCA_964517175.1 uncultured Saprospiraceae bacterium | reverse complement strand
AACAATTCATCACTTCATCCGCGCCAGCTTCTTCAGGTCGAGCTTGTCCATGGCGCGTTTCAAATCCTTGTCGGAAATGTTATCGCCTTCCACATTCACGATAAAGCGATCTTCGACCAGCACGCTCACCTGTCCGGATTGATCCCGGTTGTTGTACTGTTCAAAAGCTTTGTAGCCATCGATTTTGGTGGTGCGTTCGTAGCCTTCATCCGATTCCTTGCTCATGTCCATATCCGCCCACATCGCGAGGCCCGCCAGCACCAATGCCGAGCCGCCCGCGTCGATCACGCTGATTTGCAAGGACTTGTTCCCTTCCTCATAACGTGCTTCGGCAGTGGATAGGTTTTGCCCCATTGCGCCGGATTTTTGCCCGTTGAGTTCGGTGCGCTTCATGCCAATGACAGAGCCGGGCATAAAGTCTTTTAAAGATTGATAATCAACGACTTCCTTCGCTTTTACTTTGCCGCCGCTTGCTTCTTCTGCCACGCTGTTGAGCGCATCTGTCAGATTGTTCGGGTTGATTTTCACACTTGTTTTACCGTTTTCATCTTCTGTTTCTACCGAGATAAAAGCGTCGTCTTCCTTTGCCTCGGCTTTGTTGCTGCTGCCGCCACAGCTTTGCAATGCCAGTGCACCAATGCTGATACCCAGCAACCATACCAAAAGGGAATTTAATTTCATCATAATGGAATATTTTGGGTTTTGAAAATTTGACCGCTACAAATTATGGATTTTATGGAAAAAACAAAAAGCCCGCCAACAATGGCAGGCTCTCTGCTTGAGCAATTGGTGCCGGGCAGATCGCTTGCTCGTTTGTTCAGATTTCGCACATCTCAAAGATTTACGAAATCTCCGCTCCCCTTCCTTCACCCAATCATTCCATGCTCAATTTTTATCCGATACCGGTTCGTAGCCCTGCTTGATGCCTTTTTCGATGGCGGGTACGCCGCGCTCCATCCACATGGGCTTGGGCGCGTCCAGCAGGTAATGATCGAAAAACTGCTGCATGCGTTTGTTGAAATCCATTCTGTTCTGCCGTTTCGTAATGCCGTGCGGTTCGCCGTTGTAATTCAGCAACCATGCGGGCTGGCCCAGGCGACGCAGCGCAATGAAAAACTCAATACCCTGATACCAGGGCACAGCCGTATCGGCATCGTTGTGCAAAATGAGCAGGGGTGTCTTGATTTTATCGGCGGTGAAAAGCGGAGAATTTTCGATATAGCGCAGCGGATATTCCCAGATGGAGCCTCCGATGCGGCTTTGCGTGCGCTCGTACTGGGCGGAGCGGCTCATGCCTGAACCCCAGCGAATACCACCATAAGCGGAGAACATATTCACTACCGGCGCGCCGGATTCGGCACATTTGAAAATATTGCTTCGGGTGACGAGGTACGCAATCTGATAACCACCCCAGCTATGTCCCTGCACGCCGATGCGCTCACGATCCACAAAACCTTTTTCAATCAAAGAAGTGACACCGGGAATGACCGCATTGTAGCAGCTTTCCCCCGGATAACCAATTTTGTAAGGAATATCCGGCACAAAGACCAGGTAGCCTCTGCTCGCATAATGACTGAAATTAATGCTCGAACGGGGAGCTGCCGGTGTGCGGTGGCGATACAATCCGTCGGAACTGCGCTCGTAGAAATACACCATCATCGGGTATTTTTTCCCGGGATCAAACCCCTCCGGCTTAATGAGAATGCCGTCGAGTTGTTCGCCATCGAGCGATGTCCATTGGTACAATTCTGCCGTACCCCAACGATAGTCTTTTTGCTGCGGATTGGCATTACTGATTTGTTTGAAATTTTTAAGATCATTGCTATACAGCAAATCGGGAAACACCTGGAAATTTTCGCGCGTGAAAACCCACTTATCCGCCTTTTTTGCCTTGAGCGGGCGGTTGGAGAAGCTGTATTTGCCCGATTGGATCATCGTGAGTTTATTGTCTGCCAGATTTAACCAGGCATAACCGTCTTCTTTCGTACGTTTATTGAACACCGACACCAGCATTGGCTTCGCAGGGTCGATGAAGCGCTCTTCGCGGTCCACGCGGATGTAACGGATGCGTTGCTGATCTTTCCGCCCGTTGGTAATTCTTACCGGCGCTTGTACGCCCTGAGGATCGACGCGCCAGATGTCGTAGCGATCATAAACGAGCATGGCAGCATCGTCCTTCAGCCAGCCCGCCATGCCGTGCGGCGGCGGGTCGTCGGGGTGATCGTCGAGTTCGTTGTAAAAAGTGACCGTTTGATTATCGGTGAGTTGCCTGGTTGTACCTGTTTCAATATGGTGTGCAAACCAGGAAGAATCCGGATAGTTGAACCAGAATGCGTATTTGCCGCCAGGCGACAGGCTATTGTAGGCTGCATCCACACCAGCTTCGATCATTTTTTCTTCACCGGTTCGAGTATCGATCAGGTACATGTCGCCCTTGCGCCACCATTCCCAGGTAGCCGCCATGTCGTAAGGCTCGGTATCCAATGCCAGGGCGTGGGCAGCATTACCTTCATTGCCGAGCCGGACGTCGCGCAGTTGCTCGGAGGCAATTTGTGCAAATGCGCCCTGTTGCGTGTGCCAAACAGCATCGTAAGTGCGTCGTTTTTCCTGGTTGAGGCGATAGTTTTGCACGGTCGGTAGCTCCGGCTGGTCGTACGCCCAGACTTCCACATTCACAATCTCATCATCCAGCAGGCTCGTATCCTGCAGGATAGGCTGGGGCGCGGTGCCGAAATACAGCTTCGTGGCATCTTCGGAGAAACGCACGTTGCCATTTTCGCTGATGCGCCAGTCTTCAGGCAGGAAGTTAGCATCGTCATTTGCAACCAACTCAGCCATCGGCTGACCTTCGCGCCAGTGGTACAAACCGTAAGGATCAACGCGGGTTTCGGTGGTATCGACATCCGCCAAAAAAGCAACCTGCGTGCCTTTTTTATCGAAGGTTAAATTTTTATAATCGCCTTTATGTGTGAAAATCGGCTGCAATTTGCCATCAAAAACATAAACGCCCGGCTGGAAATCCGCATCATCGCCAGTAGAAACCACCATGAATTTTGCGCCTTCCTCTGCGTGGACGTAGTCGGTTGCATAGCCAATGGTCGTTTCCTCCCCGCTCGCCAGGTTGCGAATGACCAGTTTGCTACCGTTTTTCTTGTTCTCTTTCTTCTGTTTTTGGGCATTTTCATCATCGCCATTTGCCGCCGCCGGTTCGAGATGATAAGCAATCCAGCCACTCCATTTTTCGGGCAATTTAAAAGATTGTACGTTGGCAATTTTTATCAATGCGCCGGAATTCAAATCCAGAATCGCCAGCGAATCCTTCGGCATGTCGTCCTTTTTCACCTTGCGGCGCTGCATGGCGTCGAGCGAATCCTGGTGCGGCTTGATGGTAAAAGCGACAAAGCGACTGTCGGCGCTGGTGCTGGCGCGCGTGCCGCGAGCGTAGGTGCGTTGCGTGCCGTTATTGCCATCATAAATATGCAGCATGCCGTCGCCATCTTCGGGCGCTACTTCGTACACCACCCAGCGACCGTCGTCAGAAATCTGCTCCCGCTGAATGGTTTTCCAAATGTCAAAATCTGCGTGATCGAGCATTTTCTTTTGCGCGGTGGCAAAATTTGCACTCGTCACGGCAATGATTACAAAAAGTAGGATTCTAAACATGATGTAAAATATTTTAGTGCGTGTTGGTATAATTTGAATTTAGCCTTTCAAAATTTTTTACTGTCAGAGATTAGACCATCAAAAAGTCGGTAGTTTTTCCTAAAGTAAAAATTGTCATCCTAATAGAAAAAATAATGGTTAAACTTTTTTTCCGCCGGTGGAACTATTTCTGAAATGGGGAGGTATTATTGAAGCTTGTCTTAATCAAGGAAAAACCCGACTATTCCCATGCGAAAATTGCTCAAACTGATAGCAGAAGCTATCAATGGTGAGGAGAAAGAATACACCAGTGGTAGCATCAACCGGGCGATTGTGCTGTTGTCTATCCCTATGATCCTGGAAATGGTCATGGAGTCGCTTTTTGCCATCGTTGATGTGTATTTTGTTTCAAAAATAAGTGTGGAAGCCGTAACGGCGGTCGGTTTGACCGAATCGGTGATTACGCTGATCTATTCCGTTGCCATTGGCATGAGTATGGCGGCTACGGCAATGGTGGCGCGGCGCGTGGGCGAAAAGAAGCCGGAAGAGGCTGCGGTCGCTGCAATGCAGTCGATTTTCATCGCCGTTGCGTTGTCGATTGTGCTGGGTATTGTGGGCTTGATCTTTGCGGGGGATGTATTGCGCATGATGGGCGGCGACGAGCAGGTGATTGCGCAGGGCACGGGCTACACGCGGATTGCACTGGCGGGGAATATCGTCATCATGCTGATCTTTTTGCTGAATGGCGTATTTCGCGGCGCAGGCGATGCGGCAATTGCGATGCGAACCCTCTGGATATCGAATGGGATTAACATCATTCTCGACCCGCTGCTGATCTTTGGCGTTGGGCCTTTCCCGGAGCTGGGCGTGCAGGGCGCGGCGGTGGCTACGGTGATTGGGCGCGGCATTGGCGTCAGTTATCAATTGTATCACCTGATAAAAGGTACGGGTATCATTCGCCTGACGAAAGCGCATTTGATGCTGCAATGGACGATCATTAAGAAATTGCTGAAAATAGGCATCACGGGCGCGGGGCAGTTTATCATTGCTTCGGCGAGCTGGATTTTTCTGGTGCGGATTGTGGCGGAATTTGGCAGCGAAGCCGTAGCGGGTTATACCATCGCTATTCGGATTATCATTTTCACCACCTTGCCCTCCTGGGGCCTGGCAAATGCGGCGGGTACGCTGGTGGGGCAGAACCTGGGCGCCGGACAACCCGACCGGGCAGAGACGAGCGTGTGGCGATCCGGTTTTTTCAATATGATTTTTCTGGTAAGTCTTTCTGTTATTTTGATCGTTTTTTCCGGGCCAATCGTCCGGTTGTTCAACGATGCGCCGGTGGTCGTGGAAGCAGGTATTATCACTTTGCGAATCTTTTGCGCTGGCTACATATTCTGGTCGTGGGGCATGGTCGTCATTCAATCGTTCAACGGCGCAGGCGATACCCGCACGCCAACGATCATCAATCTAATCTGCTTCTGGGCGATTGAAATTCCGCTGGGTTACTTTCTGGCGATCAACCTGGAGCTGGGCGTCCTCGGCGTGTGTCTGGCAGTCGCCATAGCCGAAGCCATCTGGTCGGTGGTATCGATCATTGTATTTCGGCAAGGCAGGTGGAAAACAGTGGAGATTTAGTTGAGGAGTTGAAAGGTTTATTCGCCTTAAATCAACCTTTCAACCCTTCAACCTTTCAACC
>CAZFBU010000218.1:0-5340 GCA_964517175.1 uncultured Saprospiraceae bacterium | reverse complement strand
ACTACGACTTTTCCCCTTTTTTATAGCTATGCGTCATTTTCGCCACGGACTATTGGTTACAGAAATTTTGATAAAATAAAATTTACTAAAAAACTCATTATTAGCTATTTGTGATGCAAAAAGCGAATGGCGAGCAGCGAAAAGCACTATAAAAACGGCGATAGCCCGGGCCTTGCGTTCGGGCTATTGTTTTTTATTTTTACCGGTAATTTCCTGCCTGAACCATTTTGTGGAACGCTTGTTTCACCAAAAACTTTTGGCTCAAGGCAATTACTGCCGTTGAAAGCCGTAACTTTGTAAACAGAAACAAAATGGCGCTTAGCACCAGCAACGTGGAAGAAAATGTAATGCCCGTACCGGATAACGACCCAACCGCCGAATCGCGCAAGCGCGACCACATCGAGTTGGCGTTTCGCTCGCAGATTGAGCAGGGCGAACTGGACCGGCGTTTCTACTACGAACCCCTGCTGGCGGCACATCCGAAGCGGGGCAGCCTGAAGAGCTTCCTGTTTCTGGGCAAAACGATGCGCGTGCCGGTCTGGGTGTCGAGCATGACGGGCGGTACGGAGTGGGCGCACACGATCAATCACAACCTCGCGCGCGCGTGCAAAGATTTTGGTATGGGCATGGGCTTAGGCTCTTGCCGGGCGCTGTTGTACAGTGATGAAATGTTGCCTGATTTTGATGTGCGGGATAAAATCGGTGACGAACAACCGCTTTACGCGAATCTGGGCATTGCGCAACTGGAGCAGTTGATCGATCGCGGCGAATTGTACCGGGTTCGGGATTTGCTCAAAAAGCTGCGTGCCGATGGTTTAATCATCCACGTGAATCCTTTCCAGGAGTGGCTGCAGCCGGAGGGCGACCGCTTTGAGCGCGCGCCGGTTGAAACGATTAAAGCACTTCTGGAAAAAGTCGATGGCGTTTCGGTGATCGTGAAGGAGGTAGGACAAGGTATGGGCTACGAAAGTCTGCGCACCTTGCTGCAAATGCCGCTCGAAGCCATTGATTTTGCGGCGAACGGCGGCACGAATTTTGCCAAACTGGAACTACTGCGCAGTGACGAAACCAAGCGCGAGATTTACAGCCAGTTGGCGAATGTAGGGCACAGTGCAGAGGATATGACACTGATGGTCAATGATTTGGTGGAGAAATTAGGCGACAGTATTAAATGCAGACAGATCATCATTTCTGGTGGCGTGAAGCATTTTCTGGATGGCTATTATCTGGTCAACAAATGCAAATTACCGGCTGTTTATGGGCAGGCTTCGGGCTTTCTGAAGCATGCGCGCGGCGATTATGACGAATTGTACCAATACGTGGATGCACAGGTGCAGGGGCTGGAGCTGGCCAACGCATTTTTGCGGGTGAAATAAGTGGATGAGATTTTGTAAATCTCAAAAATTTGCAAAATCTAAACAGCAGATCAAATGCTTTGATCTATTACCAAAGAAATAAGTACTCCAATTTCTAAAAGTCGGCTGTCTGACATCTGACATCTGGCATCTGATATTCAGAAAACATGCAGGATAAAAAAACGATTAGCGGCTTTTCAAAACTCAGCAAAGCAGAAAAAGTGAACTGGGTGGTACAGAACTTCCTGCCAAATGCACCGGAGGCAACGCAGGATTTCCTGGGCTTTTGTCATCCTGACGCTGCATTGCAAAATGTTCTGGACGGTTTCAGTGAAAATACGATCACAAATTTTCCGATGCCCTTTGGCATTGCGCCGAATTTTCTAATCAATGGCAAAACCTACGCCGTGCCGATGGTTATTGAGGAAAGCTCGGTAGTAGCGGCAGCTTCCAGTGCGGCAAAGTACTGGATGACGCGGGGCGGTTTTAAAGCAAAAGTGCTTTCGACCATAAAACTCGGACAAGTACACTTTACCTGGCGGGGCGATGTTACCAAGATGCGATCGGTTTTTCCCGATTTGCGAAAGCAATTGCTGATCGATGCGGCGGACATCACCTGCAACATGGAAAAGCGCGGCGGCGGCGTTGTAGATATTGAATTACTGGATTTTACACATACAGAACCGGACTACTATCAGCTGAAAGTTTCCTTCGAGACTTGCGATTCCATGGGCGCTAATTTTATCAATTCCGTGCTGGAGCAGTTCGGCAGTACGCTGCAGTTGTTTGTGCAGGAGCACCCCATTTTTGAGCAAGGCGAGCGCAAAGTGGACATTATCATGGCGATTTTGTCGAATTACACACCGCAGTGCATTGTGCATGCCTGGGTAGAGTGTCCGGTGAATGACTTAAGCGACAAGGATGATGCGGCTTATTTTGCCGAAAAGTTTCGCAAAGCTGTTCGCATTGCGCAAATCGATCCGCACCGTGCTACCACGCACAACAAGGGCATCTTCAATGGTGTGGATGCGGTCGTGCTGGCTACCGGCAATGACTTCCGGGCAGTGGAAGCCTGCGGGCATACGCATGCGGCGCGCGACGGACAGTACCGCAGCCTGAGCAATTGCACCATCGAAAACGGCGTGTTTAAATTCTGGCTCGACCTGCCCATTGCGCTGGGTACGGTCGGCGGGCTCACCAAACTGCACCCGCTGGCGAAGCGCTCACTCGAAATTCTGGGCAGTCCGAGTGCGGAAGAACTCATGCAAGTCATCGCGGCAACGGGCCTGGCGCAAAACTTTGCCGCCCTGCGTTCGCTGGTCACTACGGGCATTCAGAAAGGGCACATGAAGATGCACCTGACCAACATTCTCAACCATCTTGGCGCGGATGCCGAAGAAGCGGCGGCGGTTGCCAGGCATTTTTCGGATAAGGTGGTCTCATTCACTGCAGTGCGGGAATTCCTGGAGATGGTGCGAGCGAAAGCAACGGTGAAGTAATTTTCAGACTTTATCAAATCGTGAAACGACCACAACCAAACGATAAAAATTCCTTCCACGCCAATGGCAAACTCCTTCTCACCGGCGAATACTTCGTGCTGGATGGGGCGCAAGCCCTTGCCTTGCCGACCAGACCGGGGCAGTCGCTTCGCGTTGCGGAAGATCCATCTGGCAATATTTCCTGGCGGAGCTATGAGCAGGATGGCTCGCTTTGGTTCGAGGGCTTATTTGATTTGCCTTCCGGCGCGTGTCTGAGCGCCAGCGATGAAGCTACCGGGCAGCGCTTATCGCAAATTTTGCAGGCAATTTCCAAACAAAATCCGAAGTTTTTCCAGGCAAAAACCGGGTGGCAAATCGAAACGCATCTGGACTTTCCGCGCAACTGGGGTCTGGGCACGAGTTCTACGCTGATCGCGAATCTGGCGCACTGGGCAAGTATCGATCCCTTTCGATTGCTGCAGGATACCTTCGGCGGTTCGGGCTACGATATTGCTTGCGCCAATGCATCCGAACCGATTGTTTATCAATTAAATAAGCAAAAGCCCGTATTTAAATCTGTACCATTCAACTCGCCATTCAAAGCCAATCTTTATTTCGTCTATCTCGGCAAAAAGCAGAACAGCCGCGAGGGCATCGCCCGCTACCGCGCCCGGGTGCAAGCCGAACCTCAACTGATCAAAACCATTTCCCGCCTAACCCAGCTTTTTTTAACGTGTACAGATTTGCCAGCATTTGAATCGCTCATCCGGCAGCACGAGGCAATAGTAGCCGATACACTGGCGCTTCCGCGTGCCAAAGATTTGTACTTCGCGGACTTCTGGGGGGAGGTGAAATCCCTCGGTGCCTGGGGCGGCGACTTTGTGCTGATCACCAGCGACCGCCATGCCGAAGAAACCCGCAATTACTTAAACGAAAAGGGATTTTCGACTGTTCTATCCTACGAAGATTTGGTGTTGTAATGTCTTATTTCAAACAACACGGTAAAACTAAAACACAAGAAAAATTATGCCCTGGAAGTGGTACGAAAGCAAAGTGACGAAAATAATGGACGAGACGCCCAATACGAAGCGTTTCTGGATGGAAGTACCGGCAGAGGAGCAGCTGGAATTCAAGGCTGGGCAGTTTGTGACAATGGACCTGCCCATCAGCGATAAGCGGCTCAAGCGCTGGCGCAGTTACTCCATCGCGAGCGCGCCAAATGGCACCAACGAGCTGGAATTTGTCATTGTAAATCTGGAAGGCGGACCGGGCACGACTTACCTGTTCAACGAAGTGCAGGAAGGTACTTTGATCAAATTCAAAGGGCCGGATGGCACCTTCACGCTCAAAGAGCCGGTCGAGCAGGATCTGGTGTTCATCTGCACGGGCACGGGCGTTGCGCCGTTTCGCAGTATGATCTGGGATTTGTACAACCACGATAAGCCGCACAAAAATATCCACCTCATCTTTGGCACGCGCCATGCGGAGGGTATTCTGTACCGTAAAGAATTCGAGGAATTGCAGGAAAAAATGCCTAATTTCAAGTACTCTGTAGCGCTTTCCCGCGAAGAAAATATCAACGAAGCCGATTTTCCATTCGAAGTACGTAAGGGCTACGTGCATTCGTTTTACATGGAGCAGTACAAAGAATTATCGCCGGATATAGATTTTTACATTTGTGGCTGGAGCAACATGATCGACGACGCAGTTGCCAACCTGCTGGTGAAGCTGGGCTACGATAAGTCGCAGATTCACTATGAGTTATATGGTTGATCAGCGTGGCAAATCCGAGGAGTGTGCCACGCTGATGAGCAGCGGGCATTACGGACAATCCGGATCGGCAGCATCCACCAGTCCGTCGCAATTATCGTCTATGCCGTTGCCGCATGTCTCGCTCCGGCCGGGATTGATAAAAGGATTGTTATCGTTGCAATCATCCGCGCTGCCGGTACAGGCGCCAATAGCCGTGTAGCCGTCGCCGTCCGCATCAGGAATGTAAGCCCCCCGGGTGAGGTGACGCTCCAGCGAATTGATGTGAACGGACAAAGGTTTGTAATTACCGTTACCGGCTGGCCCGCAAATGGTAATGATGCCCGATTCCGGTGTGGGGGATTCGGTTATGATCGAAATGTCATTGGATAAACCGCTTATTTCGATGTCTTCCTGCTCGCAGGCAACCAGGAGCAGCAAAAAGGCGAGCGATGCTGTAAAGAATGCTTTCGAGTTCATTTTTTCAGAAGATAAGATGTACAATAGCTTGGTAAACATTGGCTTCATAGTGTTGGGTTTAGTTGTATTAATCTGTTGGAATTTTACACCAAGATTACAATTTTTGGCAAAAAAAAATGAAAACCAGATAGCTGCAACTGCCCGGAAGTGGGGGAAGGTGCAGGTATTTTGATCAATAGCAGCGCTCTCTTCAGGTTATAAATGCAGTTTGCTGTCAAAGTTAACAAAATACGCCCATTTTTACAACTGTTTTTTCTCTTCCTGCGGGATATTATCCT
>CAZFBU010000217.1:0-5424 GCA_964517175.1 uncultured Saprospiraceae bacterium | reverse complement strand
TATTGTAGCACAATTCAAGAACCACTTTTGGAAAAACATAAAAAATCTAACCAACATGAAAGGCAATAAAGATTTAATGGAAATGGGCAAAGAAAAGCTCGAACAACTCAAGACCGTCTTCGAAGAACTGGAGGTGCAGTTGGCGCTGGGCAAGGCGGAGGCTAAGGAAGTTTTTGAACGCGAGAAGAAAAATATGAACGAATTCATCAACGATCAGAAAGCTCGCTTTAAAAAAGAGGAGAAAATTGCCGAAGAGCAATGGGACAACCTGCGCGAAAAGTTTGAAGCGCTGGAAGCCAGCCTCGGGCTTAATACGCCGGATGCGAAGGACAAATTCGACGAGATGAAAGAAAAAACCCTGCACACCATTTACGAACTGGAAAGCGCCATGCGGGAAGCGTACGGAGAAGTGGGCGGCAAATTGCGCGAGCAACTCGATCAGTTTAAAGCCAAGCTCGACAGCTACCGCATCCAACTGGCGCTGAGCGAATTTGGCAGCGAAAGTGAAAGCGAGAACCGCCGCGCCGAACTCCGCAAGAAAGTAGAGGAAATACGCGAAAAAATGGGCAAAGAGGAAGAAGATGCCAACAAACTGGATGATTTCGTCAGCGAAATGTCCGCTTCTTTTGAGCATGTGAAAAAGGCATTTTCTGATTTGTTCGCTTGACGCAAAAATGCAGCAACGATTTAGCAGTCATCTGAATAGCCCTACCTGTTTTTGCGTAGGGCTATGGATTTTATCACCATAACAGCCTGTGACACGTGACCAAGCAAAAGTCAAACTCCAATACCTCGCTCATCAGGCGCTACGAACGGGTCATTGGCGTGCTGTTGAAATACGGATTTGAAGATGTTATCTCGCATCCGCCTTTCAATCGTTTTTTACCAAAATCGCCCATGCTCATTCCTGTGCGCGACGGCAAGCCCGTGGTGGAGTACACGCGCTACGAGCGCATGCGCATGGTGTGCGAAGAATTGGGTACTACTTTCATAAAATTCGCACAGATCGCTGCCAATCGCCCCGACCTTCTCCCCGAGGAATTGATCGCTGAGCTGGAGCAATTTCACGACCAGGCGCCCATGGTGCCGCCGGAAGATATTCGCGGGGTTTTTCTCAGAGAATTTGGTAAGGAACCGGAGGCATTGTTCGAGTTTTTTGACCATACGCCGATTGCATCCGCCTCCATGGCTCAGGTGCATCGGGCGCGGCTCATTGGCGGCAAGGATGTCGCCCTGAAAATTCAGCGCCCCGGCATTCGCGAAACGGTGGAAATGGATATTCAAATTCTGAATAAACTGGCGCACCTCATCGAAAATTATTTCCCGCAGTACGATGTTTTTCAGCCGGTAGAGCTGGTGAAAATGTTTGAAACCAGCATCCGCAAGGAACTGCGCTTTTCGCTGGAAGCGGCAAATCTCATTCGGTTTCAGGAGCAGTTCAAGGGCAATTCGCACATCATGGTGCCGCAGTTGTACCCCGAGTTTTCTACCGATCGCGTGCTGTGCATGGAATACATCGATGGCATCAAAATTACCCATCTGGATGAACTGGCGGCTGTCGGTATTACCGGTCCGCAGTTGGCGCTCACCGGCATCAATTTGTACTACGAGCAGGTTTTTGAGCACGGCTTTTTTCACGCTGACCCGCACCCCGGCAATATCTTCGTGCTGCGCGACGGGCGCGTCTGCTTCGTCGATTACGGCATGATGGGCATCATTCTGGAAAGTGATAAGGAGTTGATGGCGACTTTACTCCTTGCTATTGCCGATAATGACGTGGAAGGACTAAAAAAGGCGTTGCTGAAGTTTTCCCGCCAGGAAAAATTTGAAAATGAAAAAGACCTGGAATACGACATCATCGACTTCTTGGCGACCTATTCCACCATGTCGATTGAAGAAATCGACGGCAACGAAGTGATGGACGGCTTGAACCGGATGTTTTTTAAGTATAAAATTCGAGTGCCGGGCAATATGCTCCTGCTGCTGAAGGCGCTGGTCATCATTGAGGGCGTCGGGCTGATGCTCGACCCTAAGTACAACATCATCCGAAATATTGAACCTTTCGTGCGGCGGCTGCTGGAGAAAAAATACAACCCGAGTCGGCTCACGAAGGGTTTCTTCAAGGCAGTGGGTGATATGACGCGCATGGCAATTAACCTGCCCGAAGACGTAGAAGCCGTTATTCACAAAGTGCGCGAAGGCAAACTGCGCATCGAATTTGAGCATAAAGGGCTGGATAAGCTCTACCATAAAATGGAAGTCGTCTCCAATCGCATTGCGTTTACTTTGCTGCTCACGGCGCTTATCATTGGTTCTTCTCTCATCGTCATTGCCGACGTACCGCCCCACATCCACCATATTCCAGTGATTGGTTTCGTCGGTTTTATCATTGCTGGTGTGCTTGCTATCCGGCTGATTATCTCCATTCTCCGCCACGGCAATTTTTAACACAAATAAAATATCGTTTTTGCAAACGAGCGGATATGCCTATCCCGGCTTTTTTCGAAATAAAACAATTGCGTTTTGCTGGAAAATTTGGCTTTTTTTAGTATTTTTGAAGCCAGTCAAAACAAAATTAGGAACACTATGTTTCGGATATTGAGAGATTAAGGCTTAGAACGCCTGTTCATAAAATTTCTCACACAAGTCACTGTTGCTTCTATACGCATTTTATTTTATGCAAATCTTTCTGAATCAGGATATTAGTCCTAGTAAAAGTGTTTAAGCACTAACCTGAAGCAGCGTCACGGATACAAAATAAAATTTTGATTTCTCCTCTGAAGGAAGAACCGCGTGCAAGCACTCATGTACCTGACTGGAGATTTCTGTGCATGGTGTCATATTTTTTAACCCTTTCAAAATAATGTAAATATGGAAAAATACCGTTCTTATACCTTGCATAATTTCCGACAAATACCGCAAGTAGAAAACTATCTTTCTGAAGAGGAACGATTCGAAATCGAAGTCGTTGGGAATGTGTTGCCCTTTAAAGCCAATAACTACGTAGTGGAGCAATTGATCGATTGGGACAATTACCAGCACGACCCGGTTTACACCCTGACTTTTCCGCAGAAAGGAATGCTGCAACCGCATCATTACGACGAAGTTGCCGATGCGCTCAAAAGCGGCGCCACCAAAGCTGAAATGAAACTGGTTGCGAATAAAATTCGCCTAGAGCTAAATCCGCACCCCGCCGGACAAATGGAACAAAACATGCCGATCATCGACGATGTGAAGCTCACCGGCGTGCAGCACAAATACCGCGAAACCATGTTGTTCTTCCCCAGCCAGGGACAAACCTGCCATGCGTATTGCACGTTTTGCTTTCGCTGGCCGCAGTTCGTGGGCATGAATGAACTGAAATTTGCCATGCGCGACACGGAACTGCTCGTGAAATACCTGCAGGCGCATCCGCGTGTGACCGACGTGCTCTTCACCGGTGGTGACCCGCTGATTATGAAAACGAAGATACTGGCAACGTATATCGATGCTTTGATCGATGCGAAACTGCCGAATCTGAAAACCATCCGCCTCGGCACGAAAGCGCTGGGCTACTGGCCGCAGCGTTTCACGAAAGATGCGGATGCCGATGATTTGATGCAGCTATTCGAGAAAGCGAAAAAAGCGGGTATTCACATTGCGATTATGGCGCATTTCAATCATCCGAACGAACTGAAAACCGACGAAGTGAAAGCCGCCATCCAGCGCCTGCTCAGTGCCGGCGCGGTGATTCGCACGCAATCGCCCATCATGCGTCACATCAACGACAGCGCGGAAGCCTGGGCGAGTATGTGGCAGCAGCAGGTGGACCTGGGCTGCGTGCCGTATTACATGTTCCTCGCGCGCGATACCGGCGCGCAGCATTACTTTGCCGTTACCCTTGACCGGGCTTGGCGCATTTTCCGCGATGCTTACCAGACGGTAAGCGGCATCGCACGCACGGTGCGCGGACCGAGCATGTCCGCCGGGCCAGGCAAGGTGCACGTGCTGGGCGTGTCGGAAGTAGCGGGTGAAAAAGTATTTGTGCTGCAATTTATTCAGGGTAGAAACCCGGACTGGGTGCGTCGCCCGTTCTTTGCAAAATACGACCCAAAGGCGATCTGGCTGGACGATCTGTACCCGGCATTCGGCAAAGATCAATTTTTCTTCGAGGATGAATACGAACTCAAGCGACCAATTAAAAAACGAAAACTTGCCAATGGTCATCATCCGGCGGCTTTGGTGTAACACCAATTCGGAAGTGAGAAGTCGGAAATCATAAGTATTTGTAAATCAAAACTTAAAACACTCTTTAATACGTCGTTATCAATTGAAATTGGTATAAAATATGTACGACCATAATCGTCATAAAACAAACGGTCATGGTTTTTTTATTTTTGATAATCGGCTCTTTTTCAAAAAATGTCGTCCGAAGTAAATCAATCTTTTCTTTCTTCCTGCCGCAGCAGTCTGTGCCGTTGCTATCTTCCGCGAAGGTTTCAAAAAAACACTCCGATAAAATTGTAAAAAACTGACAATCAATTTATTGTTGTTTCGAAGTTGTAAGACAAATCTTTTCGTCACAGCGTCTTTGCGCGAAGCAAAAACGGATCGCCAAAAAAGCCGATGTCCCAAAATGTCCCGATTTGTCCCAATTTTCCCCGGAAGGATATATTGATATTCCGTAATTTTGAGTTTATAAATTTCAGCAATGTCAACGGTTGCCACAAGTCATACGGATTATTCATTTTTTCGGGATTATTTCTCCCGCTCCGCCTGGGGGATGTTCGCTTTTTCCTGCATTGCGTACATGATCGTGCTGTACATCCAGCAGGAGTACGTGCTGACGAATACGGTATATTACAATACCCTCGGCGAGCAGCTGACGATTGAGCGCATTGACGCTTTCCTGCAAACCCGGCAAAAATGGGCGTGGCTGGGCTACGCCATTATCCCGCTAACCGTTTTCTTGCAAGCGTTATTCATCAGTATTTGCCTGGGTACTGGCGCCATTCTGCTGGACTATAAAGTGCGCTTTGGTGCGCTGTTCGGTATGGTCGTGAAAGCGCTGGTGGTCTTTGCCGTGGGGCGGGTGCTTTTTATGCTGGTGGCATTGTTGACCGAAGTGCGTACCCTCGACGACCTCCTGCGGGCGGATGTCTTTTCCCTGCTCGGCTGGATCGGCAAGGACGGCATACCCGACTGGCTGCTGTACCCGCTGAGCGTGGTGAATGTCTTCGAGGTACTCTTCTGGCTACTGCTGGCGGGCGGCATGGGCTACCTGCTGCAGCGTCGCTGGACAAACCTGATCGGCTTCGTGGCAGCGACCTACGGCATCGGGCTGCTACTGTGGATGTTATTTATCGTGTTTTTGCAATTGAATCTACAGTAACGGCGAGCTTTAGTCGCCGCATGACGCTGATAATTAGGCGGCTAAAGTCCGCC
>CAZFBU010000216.1:0-5427 GCA_964517175.1 uncultured Saprospiraceae bacterium | reverse complement strand
GGCTGCGAAGGCACGGCATCGGTGACGATTACGGTGAATCAACCACCACAGATTAATTTTACGGCAAGTGATGCCGACATCTGTGAAGGCGAATCTACAACCATCAGTTGGTCTTCCGATACCGGTATTTTTACAACCATAACCGGTTTGGGACAAGTGGCAAATGAAGGGTCTTTAATTCTTTCACCAACCCAAACGACGACGTACACATTGACAACGACAGATGACAACGGTTGTACAAGTACCGCAGAGTTAACCATCACGGTGAATCCAAATCCAACAGTGGAGGCTTCTACCGATGTAGCAATTGTTTGTCCGGGCGAAGAAGTGAACCTGAGTGCCATCGGTAGCGGTGGTACGGAGCCTTATACATTCACCTGGAATCAAGGCTTAGGTGACGGGCAAAATCAGACCGCTAATCCGATGGATACCACCACTTACGTTGTTACGCTAACCGATGCCAACGGTTGCACCGCGGAAGCTTCCGTAACGGTGAATACTTATCCTCCGGTTACGGCGGAAATTCAATTGAGCGTAGAAGATGCTATATGTCCTGGCGACATGGTGACGATGGAAGCTACTGCCACTTCCGGCACGGCGCCATTCACATTCATGTGGGATAATGGTCTGGAAGACGGGGCAACGCAAAACGTTAGTCCGCTGGAAACCACCACCTACACAGTGACCGTAACCGATGCCAATGGCTGCACGGCAACAGCTCAGGCGACCGTGACCGTAGCGCCGATCAATGCGACGATTCCGCAGGAAACTATTGTGTGTTTGCCAACTGATGAGACGACGCTGACGGTTACCAATTTTGATGAAACGCAAATTCTAACCTATCAATGGATGCCGGAAAATGCCATTTTATCCGATCCGACGCTGGAAACGGTAACCGTTGATCCCAATATCGCCAATACCTTTACGGTGATGGTGGAAAACCAGTTTGGCTGCCGGGATACCCTCACGGGAAGTGTTTCGATTGTAAACCTCCCGGTTATTGTACAGATTTCGGTTACACCGGATACGATTAATACCGGGGAGTCGGCGCAGTTGCGGGTGACGGGTTGTGTTGATTGCACCTACGAATGGACGTCCGAACCTTCTGACAATAGCATCAGCAATCCGAATAGCGCAACCCCGACGGTTTCGCCCCAGGAAACGACTACTTACACCGTGTTGGTCACGGATGCGAACGGTTGTACGGCGGAATTATCCGTTGAATTGGTTGTCAACAACATTGTCTGCGATGCCGATCATATCTTCCTGCCGAATGCCTTTTCTCCGAATGGTGACGGCGTCAATGATGTTTGGCGCTTGCGCAGCAATTTCCTGGATGAATTGATTTCGGTAGAATTGGTGGTGTTCAATCGCTGGGGGCAGCGCGTATTCCAGGCGACGACGCCCGCGCAGGCGGGGCAGGGCTGGGATGGTACATTCAATGGTCGGCAACTGCCGCCGGATGTCTATGGCTATTATCTGCGGGTCATTTGTCCGAATGAAGAAATACTGGAACAGCGCGGCAATGTGACGCTACTGAGGTAAATATACGGGTGGCATACTTCAGACGTGTGCCACATTTTTTGAGAAATGCCGAACCTTTCGCACGAGAGGCTCGGCATTTTCGTTTCATAACAATGGCATTAAAACCAAGCATCATGCAAAAATCAATCTACACAGCTGTGCTACTTTGCTTTTTAGGCTTTGCGCAAGCACAAATTCAACCCCAACGCGCAGTGGTTGAGTTGAACAACTATCGCAATCCGGAGCAAACGCATCCCATTCCGATTACAAAAGCGGAACCCTTTCTCGCTTATGCCCTCACCTGGGCGGGGGAGGCGCAGGCGCTTCGCATTCGCTTTTCGGCGGATGGCCGGATCTGGAGCGACTGGCAGCCGGTGCATTTGGATGGACATTTTGAACCAACCGAGGAGCGTCGGGTCAGCGAATTGTATTTTACCGATAAAGCACACCGGTATTTTCAGATTATCGGCTTCGGCAATCAAATCAAAACCCACTTTTACAGCCCGGATGCTACGCCAATCAAGCACTTGGAGGCACCTGTGCAATGGCGATCAGAAGGATGCGATTGCGCGCAGCCTGGCTCTCAAAGCCGCGCCGACTGGTGTCCGGATGGCAATTGCCCGCCGAACCCTGCGCCGGAAGCTACTGAAACCACCCATTTGATCGTGCATCACTCGGCTGGCCCGAACGAAGCCCAAGACTGGGCGGCGGTGGTGCGCTCGTTCTGGGATTTTCATGTGAATACCAGAGGCTGGTCGGATATTGGTTACAATTGGTTGATCGACCCCGACGGCGTAGTATATGAAGGACGCGGCGATGAAGTGCTTGGTGCGCATTTTTGCGGTACGAATACCGGGACGACCGGCGTGTGCATGATTGGGGATTTTACAAATGCAGAACCTACGGAAACAGCGAAGAATAAATTGGTAGAATTCTTAGCCTGGAAATCTTGCGACCGCAACCTGGATCCGGCTGGTATGTCCTTCCATGCCGCTTCACAATTGCAGTTGAACCGTATCTCCGGGCATCGCGATGGCTGCAACACGGCCTGTCCCGGCGATGCGTTTTACCCAACGCTACCGAGTCTGCGGCTGGGGGTGGCGGGCTACATTGCGGAAAATTGCGCGGTGGCGACAAGCGCAACGGAAAATTTAGAGTTAGAAATTTTTCAGCTTACGCCAAATCCTGCCTGGGAGCAATTGCAAGTGAATTTGAAAACCGAGCTACGCGGACGTTTTCGCATGGCCATTCAAAATGCGCTTGGTGAGACATTGCGTGATAGCGAATTCCAAAAAACACAGCCAAATTGGCAACAAAACCTGGATATTTCTAATCTGACAAGCGGCGTTTATTGGCTGAGCATTCAGCACGAAGCGGGTATTGCTTCCCGCAAATTTGTTAAGCGATAACGACATTTTGAGTAAATTGCCGGCAAAGCAAATGCCATGCAAATAGTCAAAGTTGGCGTCGTGCAAGCTACGCCTTTCCTCTTCGATGCGCAGCGGACGACTGACAAAACCGGCGAACTGATCCGGCAGGCTGCCGCAGAGGGTTGCGAATTGGTCGTCTTTCCCGAGTCGTTTATTCCCGGTTATCCGCGCGGCTTATCTTTCGATACGGTGATCGGCAGGCGCGGCGATGCCGGGCGGGCGCTTTGGCAAAAGTATTGGGAAAACAGCGTGCTGGTTCACGGCGTGCAAACCGAACAACTCGGCGCATTTGCTCGCGAAACGCAGGCTTATTTGGTCATCGGCATTACCGAACGCGATGCGGTGAACGGGAGTTTGTACTGCTCGGTGTTGTATTTTGATAAAAATGGCGAATTGATCGGTAAGCACCGCAAACTCAAGCCGACGGGCACGGAGCGTTTGATCTGGGGCGAAGGTGACGGCAGCGATTTGCAGGTTTTTGATACGGAACTGGGGCGGCTCGGTGGTTTGATCTGCTGGGAAAATTACATGCCGCTGGCGCGCATGGCGCTCTACGAGCAAGGCATTCAGGTTTACATCGCGCCGACCGCTGATGCCCGCGACACCTGGCAGGCGACCCTGCAGCACATTGCCTGCGAAGGGCGCTGTTTTGTGATCGGTTGCAATCAGTTTGTTATGAAAAGTGATTATCCGGAAGATTTGCAGGCGGAAATTGCCGATGAGCCGACGGTTTTGTGCCGGGGCGGCAGCGTCGTCGTTTCGCCGTTGGGGGAGGTGCTCGCCGGGCCGGTTTATGGCAAGGAAGAGATTTTGGTTGCAGATTTGGATTTGAATCAAATCGTAACAAGTAAATTTGACTTTGATCCGATCGGGCACTACGCCAGAAATGATGTTTTTGAATTCAAATGGAAGTTTAGAAAGTGACATTTTTCCTTCTATTTTACTCATAATCAGCAATTAACAATCAATAATTATCTAATTATGAAGTTCTACTTCCCGCAATGGCAGGGTTCCGGTTATACCAATGAGATCGAGATTGGCGCGCGCACGCTGCGCAATTATTTCGCGGATACCGATCTGGTTGAAGTGCCACTCTCTGACGCGCCGCTCGAAATTTCCAATGATATCAAGGGCTTTCATACGTTACTGGCTCAGCTTTCCCATTTTAAAAACGTGGTGCAACAAAAAGATCCGGATGCGATTTTCACCATTGGTGGCGATTGCGGACTGGAAATTGTGCCGGTTTCTTATTTAAATCAGAAATATGATGGCGACCTGGCGGTGCTTTGGTTTGATGCGCACGCGGATTTGAACGTGCCGGAAGAATCGCCCAGCAAAAACTTTCACGGCATGCCGCTGCGTACCTTGCTCGGCGAGGGCGATGCAGCGTTTACCGATTTGCTGTTTCAGCCGATTACCGATGCGCAGATTTTTTACCTGGGCTTACGCGATACGGACCCGGCGGAGCGACAGCGCATAGAGCAGGGCGGCATTTTCTATCAAAAAAACTTGGTCATCCATGCATTAATCAATGCAATTTTGGAACGAGGCTTTAATCACATTTACATTCATCTTGATTTTGATGTACTCGATCCGGCGCAGTTTGCGGATACGAAATACCAGGTGGCAGGCGGCGTTGAGGTGGATGAATTGGCGGGTGCGATTGAGCAGCTTTGCGAAACGTTCAATCCCGTAGGATTTAGCCTGCTGGAAGCCACCGCTACGGAAACTGAACAACTTACAAAAATCCGACCGCTGCTGGATTTATGGCATTAGTATGGAAATATCTGAACATATTCTCCGGGTTACGGTTATACGTTTGTATCAGTAAACTAAATAAAAAAATTATGAGTAACGACGCTCAAAACATCGAGACGTGGCCAGATCTGGCTATTGGCTTGTACGACAAATTAACCGGCAGAAACGCTGAAATCACGTACGAATTCGAAAACCTCGACATCCGCGTTCCGAAAAAAGTAGGGTCAGAAGAAATGACCCGCTGGAATCTGAACGGCAAGCTCAAGATTTCTACCGCCGAAAGAAAAGATCGTTAAGCTGTGCGACAGGTTCAAATTACTGCAAATCTTCGCATCACTTCTGATGACTATGCTATTTCGATCAACAGTTCCGAGGATGTCGTGCGCGTAGAGATTCGCGGTTCGGCAGTGCCCACGGCATCCTGGAGTTGGTGGAAACTTTTGTACCGTTACCGAAAGCTCACCCGCTTTATTACACAACAAATCGAAGTTACTTATAATGACCGATCTTTTATTACACAAAGAGCGGGAAAAATTACATACTTGAATTGGCGACTTGCCGCACGGTCGCTTTGGCGTTCTATTTTCAGCACTTAATCCCAGTCGTCATTGAGCCGGTTTAATATATCACTGAAAGATTCATCTTTATAGATGTAAATATTCTCCCATAACAAATTACCGTTTTCCAGCAAGTAAAAAATTCGGTAATAACCGGT
>CAZFBU010000215.1:0-5464 GCA_964517175.1 uncultured Saprospiraceae bacterium | reverse complement strand
GGGAAGTTGGAAATGGGAAGTTGGAAATGGGAAGTTGGAAATGGGAAGTTGGAAATCAAAATTTAAAGCACCAATAAATACATCTATGTCAATTGAAATCAGCATAAAATCAAGCGCTTTGGCACTTATCTCATTCAACACAATTTGTTTCCCTGCCCCACCAAAAAAGTGCATTTTTCCTGGCTGCGCTTGCAATTCTGAATGGAATTGTTGATTTTGCATTCATTGACCATAATCAATTCCAAATGCCTGAAAACCTGTTTCTCGTTTATCTGTTGCTCGGTGTGCTGATGAGCGGCATAATTGGCTGGCTACTGGCGCGAATGCGTTACAGTCGTGGCATGCTGAGCGCTGCGGAGGTAGAAACGAAATACGTAGCTCGCGCATTATACGAACACCTCCAGGCGGATTTGCAGGAGTTGCGTACGGAATTGCAGCACAAACAAACGGAAATACGCGAACTGGCAGCCGAATATGCTGCCCAGCAGCGGGAAATTGCGCACTGGCGCGAAAAGCTGACGACCCAGCAGCGGGAAATCGAACAAATGCAGGAGCATGCCCGAACCGAGTTTGCCAACCTGGCTCATCAATTACTGGAAGAAAAAAGCGCCAAATTCACCGCCCAAAACCAGCAGCAGATGAACGAGCTACTCCATCCGCTGCGAGAAAAAATCAAAGATTTTGAGGAAAGCATTGAGCGAAAATTCCTGGATGAGGCAAAAGATCGCATTACACTCAAAACCGAGATCGAGCAACTGCGCCTGCTCAACCAGCAACTCAGCCAGGACGCCAACAACCTCGCCAGCGCGCTCAAAGGCAACAGCAAAACCCAGGGTGATTGGGGCGAATTTCAACTGGAACTCTTGCTGGAAAAAGCTGGACTCCACAAAAATATTCACTACCGCACGCAGGCGAGTTTTGCCGATGAAAATGGGCAGCAAAAACGACCAGATTTTATCATCAACCTGCCAGAACAAAAGCATCTCATCATCGACTCGAAAGTGTCGCTCGTGGCATTCGAGCGCTTTTTCAACGCCGAAGAAGAAACCGAAAGACAACAGCACCTGCGCGCACACGTGGAGAGCATTCGCCGACATATTCAGGATTTAAACAGTAAAAATTACCAGCATTTGTACGAGATCAATTCGCCGGATTATCTTCTGTTGTTTATTCCGCTGGAATCGGCGTTCGCAGTAGCTTCCCAGCATGACAGCCGCCTGTTTCTCGATGCGCTCGACAAAAATATTGTCATCGTGACGACCACTACCCTACTGGCCACCATGCGCACGGTGTCTTACATCTGGAAACAGGAAAAACAAAAAAACAATGTGCTGGAAATTGCCCGCCAGAGCGGATTGCTGTACGACAAATTCTGTGCATTCGTGGAAGATCTCCGAGCCATCGGCCAACGCATTGACCAGGCGCAATCTGCCTATCACGATGCGATGAATAAACTGACCGAGTCGAAAAAATACGGCGATACGCTTATCGGAAGAGCCGCAAAAATCAAGGAACTCGGCGCCAAAACCTCGAAAGACCTGCCACCCGAATTACTGGATGCAATAAATGATGCGCCCGAAGAAAACGGAGCGTAAAAATTATATATCTTTAGGCGTCTTTTGAACATTCAAAACAACCCACGCCCAATGCGACTACTCGCATGTATGCTGCTCTGCCTGCCGTATTTGCTGCTTGCGCAAATAGACACAACGCGCACGGAACTCCCGGATATTATTCAGGAGCGCCTCGAGGATTTTTTACAAAATACCGACAGCGAAGGCGGCTTTGATTTCAATACACTGTTTGAGCAACTCGAAGATTTTCAAGCCAATCCCATCGACCTGAATCAGGCTGACGAAGCAACCCTGCAGGAACTCATTTTGCTAACCGACGTACAAATCCTCAACTTGCTCAGCTATCGCCGACAGGCAGGCGATCTCATTTCCATCTACGAACTGCAGGCCGTTCCAGGTTTTGACCTTTCTACTATTCGGCTCATTCTGCCCTACGTCACCGTTCGCGGCGATGTGGATGATTATCAGATACCGCTCCGACAAATGCTCTGGGAAGGACGAAACGAAGTATTCCTGCGTTGGTCGCAAATTCTGGAACAACAGCGCGGCTTTACCACCGACCGGGAGAATCGCTACCTCGGTGACCCCAACCAGCTCTATTTTCGTTTCCGCCACGCCTACGGCACGCGCCTGAGCTACGGAATTACGGGGGATAAAGACCGGGGCGAGGAGTTTTTCCGAGGAAGTAATCCGCAGGGATTCGACTTTTACTCGGCTCACTTTTTTGTGCGCGATGCCAATAAAAAAATCAAAGCCCTGGCGCTCGGCGACTTCTCGGTGAGCATTGGGCAGGGGCTAATGCTCTTCACCGGTTTTGCCATCAGCAAATCGTCCAGCCCGATGACTATCAAGCGCAGCGGGCGCGTGCTTCGCCCTTACACTTCCGTGAATGAAGTGAATTTTTTTCGCGGTGCGGGCACGACGATTGCCATCACTGAAAATCTCGAAGCCACGGCTTTCCTCTCCTGGCGCGAGCGCGACGCCAACCTGACCGAACCCGACAGCCTCGACCAGGAAGCGGCTAATTTTTCTTCTTTTCAGATTTCCGGACTGCACCGAACGCCAAACGAAATTGCCAACAAAAACGCATTGCGCCAATTCACATCCGGCGGTAGCCTCAAGCTCAAAAACCGCTACGGACATATTGCCGCCAATTTTCTATTTGACCAATTCGACAAAAATCTTGAACTAAACCAGCAACCGTACAATCGCTTCTATTTTTCCGGAGACCGGCTTTTCAATGCCAGCGTGGATTATGCCTACATCTGGAACAATTTCAACTTTTTTGGTGAAACCGCTGTCAGCAGCAATGGCGCCGTAGCAACCACCAACGGCGTGCTGGTCGGTCTGGACCGAAAAATTGATCTGGCGGTGCTGCACCGGCGTTTTCCGCGCCATTATCAGGCGTTGAATGCCAACCCGTTCGCCGAAACAACCGGCGCACGCAACGAGCAGGGCCTCTACCTCGGCATTGAAACCCGACCGGTGAAAAACGTAACCTGGATTGCTTATTTCGATACCTGGCGGCATCCCTGGCTGCGCTTCAATGTGGCGGCCCCCTCGCGGGGCTACGAGTACCGTACGCGGCTCACTTACGAACAACGGCGCAAGTTCCGCGTTTATCTGGAAGTACGCGAAGAGGTAAAAGAACGCAATGCTTCTGACCCGGAGCGCAAAACCAATCTGCTGGCGGATATTCGTACGTTCCAGACGCGCCTGCACATTGAGCGGAACATCAGCAAGACGCTGGAAGTACGCAGCCGTGTGGACTGGGGTTTTTCCCAGGTCGGAGACGAACCGGCGAGCAGTGGTTTTTCTATTTATCAGGATATTTTGTTTCGCCCCATTGGGTTTCCGGTTTCTTTTTCCACGCGCTTTTCCATTTTTGATACGCAAGGTTTTCAAACGCGCTTTTACAACTACGAAAACGCCCTGTTGTACAGTTTTTCCATACCGGCCTATTACAATCGGGGCACGCGGTTTTACCTCAATCTCCGCTACCGGGCCACCCGCAACCTGACCATTGAAGGACGCATTGCGCAAACCTACTGGAAAAATCAACCGACGATCGGGAGCAGCCTGGAGGAAATTGACGGGCAATCCCGAACCCAAGCCAGCGCGCAGCTGCGGTATCGGTTCTGACGGGATTTTACTGCTGTTGAATCTTTGCCGTGTCTATTTTCTGCATTCGATAGAATGTCGGTGATACGCTTTTGAGTTTTTCCGTATCAATATTGGAGCGTTTGATCCGATCCAGAATACTGCGGAGCATTTCCGGTCGGTTGAGCTCGTTGGCAGATTCTACCAGCGTGGAAAGCGCATTGGTGTTGTTCGGTTCTTTTTGCAATACTTTTTCGGCAGTGGTAACAGCCGTGCGATAATCCCCGAGGTTTTTACTGGCAGTAGCGCGCTGATTGAGCGCATTGATGTTGTCGGGGTCGATGCGCAAAGTGGCTTCGGCTTTCTCCCTGACTTTCTTCTGTTCGGTTTCCTTGCGCTTCAGCACTTCGATGTTGCGCAGTACGGTTCGGTCGTTCGGATTGAGGCGTTTGGCTACTTCGAGGTCTTTTCTAGCTTTGTCCAATTGGTCAATTTTGAGATATATCTGCCCGCGCTGGGCGCGCGCTTCGGGGTCTTCCGGATTAGCTTCCACGCGGGTGGTCAGGTCATTGGCAGCGCCGGCGTAGTCGCCTTTTTCAAAATACAGCGTTGCCCGGTTTTGCAGCGCCAGCGGATATTCGGGATGCAACTGCAGCACGCGGTCATAAGCTTGTAATGCCTGGTTTTTATCGCCCATTTTCAGAAAACTGTTGCCGAGGGTCATATCCCGCAGCAGAGTGCTCGCGGAGTCGGTCACTTCCGCCCTTGCCAATAGCTCCGCTGCCTTGCCGTGATCGCCGGTTTCGTAGGCAACGACGCCAAACAACAACAGAATAGCCTGTTCGATATTGCCGACAATTTTACCCTCGGTCGTAATGCTGGAAATGGTTGTCACGGTATCTACTTCCTGACGCTCGGTGATCCTCAGCTTAGTCATTGGGAAATTTTCCCCCAGATTGATAAACCGATATTGGGTTAAAATAATCGTATTGTCGCCAGCCGATTCTTCCTGCCCCATGATGATAAGTTGAGCGTCGCAGTCCGTGCCGATCTGTTCAGCCTGCCGCAGATTTGCCGGTAGCTTTTGGTTGTTGCCATCGTCATTGAATAAGCCAATCTCTGCCGGAAATGTATTGCCCAACTGCCCCAGCCGATTCCGGAACGCCAGGTGAGAATTGAGCGGCGGTCCACCAACCGTAGCAAAGCGAAACAAAAGAATATTGAAGCGCGAATCCAGACTGTATTCCGGGCAGTACGGTGCGTCCTGCGCTTTGCCGTTGGGGCGTTCGTTCTGATAAATCATACGCGTGGCGAAAATACCAGCGACCACCAGGAACAACAAACCGCCCACTATCCATATCCACCGGCTAGCGGTTGTCTGGATGGCAGGCGACTCCATGTTATACTGCCCCGCTTCCAGCAAATCAACGATGTGCAGGGTGCGATGCGTTACCTGGTTGTAGCTCAGTTTCGCATTTTCAAAGCTGATGACCCCCAGGGCTTCATCCCGTTTGGTTTTTTGTATTTCAGACAAAGCTTGCAGTGCGGCGCGGTTCAGTTCGTCGTATTTATTATCCTGTTGTAAAAATGCGGTCAGCTCTTTCAGCCCTTTTTCTATCTCTGCCTCACTTACCAGCTTTCTTACTTTTTGTATGATTTGCGATGTATCCATGCAAGCGGTTGTGTTGGGTTTTATAGTGCTTTTCGCTAGTAGCTATTCGCTGTTTGCAGCACAAGAATTTGATAATGAGTTTTTTAGTAAAATTTATTCCATCAAAAAGTTAGTAAAA
>CAZFBU010000214.1:0-5634 GCA_964517175.1 uncultured Saprospiraceae bacterium | reverse complement strand
CCACTGCTTACTATATCACTGTCCCTCAACGCCTTCCAACTTCGTTTTGTAATAACTCACGGTGCCGCCATACACCCAGCCGACTTGTCCGCGCGGCGTTTTCACCTTCACCCACGGCTCATCCGTCGTAATGCCACCCAGGTCGATTTCTTCCTTGAAGTTCGTTACTTCATTCAAAAAAATGGCTTCCTCGTGCAGCTTCAGCCGGTAGAGGATACGCGCCCCGACTTTCGGCTCGGCCCGAATATTCACCCCATCGATGATTGCATACAAGGGTGTTACTTTTTCGGTGATGGTGCGGGTGGTCGGTTCGGGCTGTCTGGTGGTATCCGGCTTGATGGGCGGCTCCGGCTCCGGCAGGGCTGCGCTGGAAGAAACCTGGTTCAGAGAATCTGTAATCGCCTCTTCCTCATCCATCGCGGCGTATTTTGCTTTTGTCGCATTGCAGCGATTCACCCCCCAGATCATAAAGCCAATGAAAAATATGGCAATGATAATGAGTTCAAACTTCGGTAACCACTTTGGTTTATTGTCGGCCATTGTTCGCTTTTTTTTCAAAAAAACAATTTCCCGCTTATTTTTGCAAAAAAATTGTCGATTTGTGTGGCTTTCGCCAAACTTTTACGTCTAAAAAATCGATGGATGATTTACTGTACAAGATTGCAATTACCCAAATCCCCAAAGTTGGGGCTGTTATCGCCAAAAACCTCGTTAGCTACTGCGGGGGAGTAGGGGCAGTTTTTCAAGCCGCTAAACGCGAGCTTTTGAAAGTGCCGGGCGTGGGCGAGCGCATTGCCGACAATATACTTCGGGGCGACTTTTTGCAAAGAGCAGAACAGGAACTGGCTTTTATCGAAAAAAATGATATTCAGCCGATTTTCTACCTGGATGCGGATTATCCCGAACGCCTGCGTCATTACAACGACAGCCCGATCATGCTTTATTGCTGCGGCAATCTGGATTTGAATGCCAGCCGTACCATTGGCATTGTTGGTACGCGCATGCCAAGTCCGCAGGGCGTTGCCATTTGCGAGGAAATTGTGGAGGGGCTGAAGCCTTACGGTGCAACGATTATTAGCGGGCTGGCTTACGGCATTGACGTGACGGCACACCGAAAATCAGTGGAGCAGGGCATGGCGACCATCGGCATTTTGGGGCATGGCTTGCAAACGATTTACCCGCCCTCGCACCGCAGTATTGCCGAACGAATGATGACCAATGGCGGCATTGTTACCGAATTTCCCAGCGATACCAAACCCGATCGCGAAAATTTCCCCATGCGCAATCGCATCATTGCCGGGCTTTGCGATGCCATTATCGTGGTGGAAACAGCTCAGAAAGGCGGCTCCATGATAACCGCTCACATGGCAAATGAGTACAGTAAAGACGTTTTTGCCGTGCCGGGAAGATTGAAAGACAAAAATTCGCTGGGCTGCAATCACCTCATCAAAACACACAAAGCCTTGCTACTGGAGCGTGCGGCGGATGTCGCCTACATCCTGCGCTGGGAAGAGCTGGACGCACGCCGGGAAATTCAGCAACAACTTTTTGTGGAATTGAGCGAAACCGAAAAAATAATCGTAAATTTGCTCAACCAATCGGACGAAGCCAGCATAGATAAATTGATCGTCGAAACTAAAATTGTCGGTAGCGAACTGGCTTCCCTCTTGCTAAACCTCGAATTCAAGGGCGTGGTAAAGTCGCTGCCCGGCAAACGATACACGCTGATCTGACAAAACCTGATTTGATTACAATCATCTTTTATGAAAAAGTTACTGCTCATTTTCACGCCTGTGCTGGTGCTCATTGCCTGCAATCCGCTGCCCAAGCAGAGCGAAAACTCGGTCTCAACAGAACACATCACACTGGCGAAGCATCCGAAAAATATTGTGTTGCTCATTGGCGACGGCATGGGCATCACCCAGGTTACCGCAGCGCTTTATGCCAATAACAACCAGCTAAACCTGGAGCAGTTTCAGATAGTTGGGCTGCACAAGCCTTACGCTTCCAATGATTTGATTACGGACTCGGCTGCCGGCGCTACGGCTTTCGCTTCAGGCATCAAAACCTACAACGGCGCCATCGGTGTGAATGATGAAAAGCAACCCGTACCAACCATCCTCGAAGAAGCCGAGGCGCGAGGTCTGGCAACCGGATTGATTGCCACTTCTTCCATCACCCACGCTACCCCGGCGGCTTTTATCGCCCATGTAGAACAGCGGAAAATGATGGAGGGAATTGCCGCCTTTTTTCTGAGTACGGAAATTGACCTCTTCATCGGGGGAGGTAAAAAATACTTCGACCGCCGGGAAACAGATGCCCGCAACCTCATTCGCGAATTGGAGGAAAAAAACTACAAAATCAGTGATTATACAAAAGAAGAACTTCCGCTGGTAGCAATTGATTTTAGCAAAAACTTTGGTTATTTCACCGCTGATGCAGAACCACTGCCGCGCAGCCAGGGGCGAGACTACCTGGTGCCTGCCGCCAAACTGGCGCCCCTATTCCTGGAAAAACGCAGCGACAAGGGCTTCTTTCTGATGATCGAAAGTGCACAAATTGATTGGGGCGGCCACGCCAATGATTCTGATTACATCATTTCCGAAACCATAGAATTCGACTATGCCATCGGCGCTATTCTGGAATATGCCAAAGAAAACGGCGAAACCCTCGTCATCGTCACCGCGGACCACGAAACCGGCGGCTACGCCATCAATACCGGTTCGCGCATGGGCAGAATTGATGGCGCTTTCACAACGGATTATCACACCGGAGCGCTGATTCCGGTCTTTGCTTACGGACCGGGTGCCGAGCTTTTTGCCGGCACCTATGAAAACACCGACCTGTACCATAAAATGCGGCAGGCATTGCAATTTAAAGGCGAACCCAAAGTGAGCGCTTTCGCCAGGAACTTCAATAAATGACCCGGAGATCAATCGGCAAACCTGAGGTACGAAAGCCATCAAGAATATCATTTACATGAATTGCTTCGTGTCCTTTACTTTTAAAAAATCGAACAACTTTGTAGGCGATATGCACATCACATAAAACCTTGAATGTCATGCTGCCAGGTTTATTGTTCGTCCTGAAACGAGGAGTTTCGCAAACTCAAGACTAGCCAGAATATCTTCTTTTTCCAGTTCAGGGTGATCTTCGAGAATTTCTTCGAAACTCATCTCGGATAAGATCATATCCAATAACACTTCTACCGACCACCGCATGCCTCTGATGCAAGGCTTCCCGTGTGACGGTGATGCGGTCTAAATATTTAGGTTCTGTGATCTGCATAGCTGGAATTTACGGTTAGAGTATGGCTGTACAACTACAGTATCCATAAAAAAAAATTCACATTCAAGCAAGATAAGCTTTTACCTGGTTTTAAAATTTGCTTGCATTGCAAAATACAGCTTCCCTTCCACAAATGCAACAACACTACTCCTTCATACTCAACTGCACCCGCTTGCGCGCCAGGTCCACCTCTAGCACGGTGACCATTACCTGCTGCCCGAGCTTCACGACTTCCGCGGGGTCTTTGATGAAGCGATTGGCGATTTGAGAGACATGCACCAGCCCGTTTTCCTTGATGCCGATGTCCACGAACGCGCCGAATTTAGCGACATTGGTCACGATGCCCGGGAGTTTCATGCCTGGTTTCAGGTCGGTAATTTCCTTGACGGTCTCTTCGAAAGCAAAGGTCTCGGCTTCGCCGCGCGGGTCGAGCCCGGGCTTCGCCAATTCCTGCAAAATGTCTTTCAGCGTCGGTAACCCAACGGTTTCGGTGACATATTTTTTGATGTCAATCTGCTGGCGGCTCGCCGGATTTTTGATCAACACCTCCACCGACTGCCCGACGTCTTTTGCCATTTTATTGACAATATGATAGCTTTCAGGATGCACCGCGCTGTTGTCCAATGGATTCTTCGCATTCGGGATGCGCAGGAAACCAGCAGATTGCTCAAACGCCTTCGCGCCCAAGCCTTTCACTTGCAGAAGGTCTTTGCGCGATTGAAACGTGCCATTGGCTCGCCGATACAATACAATGTTCTCCGCCATCTTCGGACCAATGCCGGAAACGTATTGCAGCAAATGCTGGCTCGCGGTATTCAAATTCACGCCCACCTGATTCACCGCAAAGGTGACCACCTGATCGAGGCTTTCCTTGAGCTTGGTCTGATTCACATCGTGCTGATACTGCCCGACGCCAATGGATTTTGGGTCAATTTTCACCAATTCCGCCAGCGGATCCATCAATCGCCGACCGATGGAAATCGCGCCGCGTACCGTCAAATCCAAATCCGGAAACTCCTCCCGGGCTACTTCCGACGCCGAATAGATGGAGGCACCTGCTTCGCTTACCATAAAAATATCCAAGCCTGCGCTTTTATCAATGGCGCTGCGGATAAAACTATCGGTCTCCCGGCTCGCCGTGCCATTACCGATGGCAATCGCCTGGATTTTGAATTTTTCTACTAAATGCTGAATCGTTTCGGCGGATTCCAACCCGCGCGACTGTGGCGGATGCGGAAAAATCGTATTGTAACTCAAGAAATTGCCCTGCTCATCCAAACAAACGACTTTGCAACCTGTCCGAAATCCTGGATCAATTGCCAATGTACGCTTTGGCCCAAGCGGCGCAGCGAGCAATAACTGCCGCAGGTTCTCCGCAAATACCTGAATCGCTTCTTCGTCTGCCCGTTCTTTCGCTTTATTGCGAAATTCTACTTCGATGGATGGCGACATCAAACGCTTGTAGGCATCTTTCACCGCGAGTTGCACCTGATCGGCAGCGGCATTGTTGCCTTTGACAAACTTCCGATCCAATCGTGCCAGCGCTTCCTCCGCCTCAATGTCGATCGAAAAGCGCAAAATGCCTTCTTCCTCCGCCCGGTAGATCGCCAGCAGACGGTGGCTCGGACACTTTTGCAACGGCTCGCTATAATCGAAATAATCGCGGTACTTCGCGCCCGCTTCTTCCTTATCGTGATACACCTTGGACGTGATGACCGCATGGCGCTCGAACAAACGGCGAACGGTATTCCGCGCCGGAGCGTCTTCATTCACCCACTCGGCGATGATGTCGCGTGCGCCGGCAAGCGCTGCCTCGGCATCCGGAACTTCGTCGGTGATGAATTGCTCGGCACGCAGCTCGATGTCGCGTTCGCGTTGTTCCAATAGGAGGATTGCCAATGGTTCCAGCCCCCGCTCGCGGGCCATACTGGCGCGGGTTTTGCGCTTGGGCTTATAAGGGAGATACAAATCTTCTAATTCTGTTGTATCCCAACAATTGTTGATTTTTGCTTCCAGTTCTGGAGTGAGCTTCTCCTGATCGGCAATGCTTTTGAGGATGGTTTCCTTGCGTTTGATGAGCGTGTCGAGACGCTTGATCTCGGCATCAATGGCGGCCACTTGGATTTCATCTAAACTGCCCGTTGCCTCCTTGCGATAGCGCGAAATGAAAGGAATCGTCGCGCCGCCCGCCAGCAGTTCTATTGTCGCAGCTACCTGTCGCTTACCAATTGAGAGCTTATCGCTAATCAGCTGGGTGATCGTTTCGGTCATTGGTTAACATTTTTTAAAAGGGATGCAAAGATAAGAAAGGAGCGAATGGATTAAAGCCTTAGTTTGACTTTACTA
>CAZFBU010000213.1:2647-5659 GCA_964517175.1 uncultured Saprospiraceae bacterium | reverse complement strand
TGCCGACACATTATTCACAGCAAAACCGGTAGCGGGCGATCGTCGCGTTCGAGGAGGAAGAAGTAGGGCTGGGCGTCGCCTTTGCGATCCATGAGTCCGAGTACGCGCTGGTCGCTGAGTTTGCGGAAGCAGTCGTGGATGGGCTTTGCGTCGTAGATCATGGCCGCGCTGACCTTTCCGCGGTGCTCCAGCATGCGGAGGCGCGCTTTGGAGCGGCGGGTACGCAGGAATGGGCGGGCGAGGAGCATGATCTGGCGCAGGGCTTTGATTTTTGGGTAGTTGATCGCCAGCGGAATGAGTAGCGGATTGGCGGCATATACTTTGGAGCGGCTGGCATTGTAGAAGAGGAGGGGATGCACATGATCGGCATTGATGAAGAGCTTACCGTACCAGCCGGTGAGGTCGAGCAAACCATCCATGTAGTGCCCGGTCGGGCATTCCGCGCCGCGCCATCTGCCGAGCATAAAGTCGATGTCCACCGGCTCCAACTGATCGTAGAGCTGCAACGCCTGATCGGTCGTAGTGATGCCCGGTAAATTACCGTGGGTTAATGGCTTGTTCATACGACAAGATAATGTTTTTTGACAGGATAAGTGATCGGACAAAATTGAATTGTTAATAAAATTGCCCACCTACTTAACTTATTGATGAAATAGATTTTACTAAAACACCCATTATTAGTTATTTGTGCTGCAAATAGCGAGTAGCACTATAAAAACAACAAAAAAATGATTATCAGCTTTTGCACTTTCTGCCCGTAGTTTTAGTAAAAGGAGTTAAGCTTTTCGCAGAATTGTATTCGGATGCTTGCCGCTGCTCTAAATCATTCTTGTTTTTGCAAATCAATTACCGTTACACCGATATGGGTAAATTGATCCATATTCATCAATTCCTTCGGGGCATCTTGTAGGGAGACGATTTTGCCTAACAGTTGTTTGACCGGAAGCGTTCCCTGAACGATCAAATCCAGCATACCGGGATACTGATGCGCCTGCATGCCGTGGCTGCCGATAATCTCCAGCTCGTGTGCGATGACCGGTCCCATCGGGATGGGCGGTTGGGCGTGTTGGGCGGTCATCAGTCCGACCTGGATGTGCTTACCGCGCTTGCCGAGGCTGAGGATCGAATTCACGCAAGTGGCGGTGCTGCCCAGCGCGTCAATGCTGACGTGCGCGCCGCCGCGGGTGAGGTCTTTGATGGCCACGGGAATATCAGCAATTTCATTTGCGTTAAGCGTGACTTGCGCGCCGATGGATTGGGCGAAAGCCAGCTTTTCATTGGAAATATCGATTGCAATAACCTGCGCGCCCATCGCATGGGCAATCATAATCGCAGAAAGCCCAACGCCGCCGCAGCCGTGTACGGCGACCCACTGCCCGGGCTGCACGTTGCCCTGCGCCACCACCGCCCGCCAGGACGTGATGAAGCGGCAGCCCAGCAGCGCCGTGGACACGAAGTCCAGTTCATCCGGCAAACGCACCAGATTCACATCGGCGTAGCGAATGGCGACGTACTCCGCAAACGAACCCCAACCCGTGAAGCCCGGCTGGAAGTAGTTGTCACAAACCTGCTGGTTGCCGGTCGCGCATTGATCGCCATGCCCGCAGCCACTACAGAATGGCACGGTTACGCGGTCGCCGATTTTCCACTTTTTAACGTTTTTGCCGACGGCAGCGACAACACCCGCGAGTTCGTGCCCGGGCACGTGCGGCAATTGCACATCCGAATCGTGCCCCATCCAGCCGTGCCAGTCGCTGCGGCAGATGCCACTGGCGCGCACTTCGATGACGACGGCGTCGTCCGTAGGTGTCGGATCGGGCAGGTTTTCAATGCGGATGGGCGCCTGGAAGGCTTCGAAGTAGGCTGCTTGCATTTTTTTGCTAAAAATACGAAGCTTGTGTCAGACATTTTAGCGTAGAATACATCAAAGTGAGGCAATGCAATTTTTTTTGGACTGTCGCCCAACGGATTCGCTTAGAAAACAGGGGACTTATTTCAGGCGCTTGGAAATGATGAGGCTCATCAGCACCACCTGCAAATGCTCGATGCTGCTGGTGCGCAGCAGGCGCTCTTTTATGACAATTAGTTCCAGGAAGAAACTGCGCGGGTCGAAGAGATTGGCGTAGGATTCGTTGACGTAGAACATCAGGTCATCCAGCGGCGCGCATTCGAGCAGGAGGTAAGAACTGTCGCGCACATCATACACCACGATGTAATAAACCGACGATTTTTCATTGGGCGAGCAGAGCAGAAAAACGGGATAATCGAAGTAATCCGTTTGCCAAAATGCAAAAAGATTCGCCTCAAAAAGCGGATAGTAAAGTTTTTGCCCCGGCATGTTTTGGCGGCGCAGGGCTTGCTGGAGTTCCTCCAGTTTGCGTTCCATGAGCACTATGGGCGCAGTGGCTTCGGTCAGCGTTTTGTGCGGCAGCCAGGAGTCGGTTGACAGATCATAATAATCCACATCGCCGATGCGCAGCTTGTAGTCGAAGCGATCATAGCCCGGCACCACGTAACCCGGATAATAGTAAGACATCTTGTTTTGCATGCAAAAAGCAATTTCCGCGACCATGGTGTACATGCCGAGGCTATACTTTTCGTAATCCGGATCGTAAATACCCAGAATGCTGGCAGCGCTGTCGCGCCCGACGTCGAAGAAGCTCACCGCCACGAGTTGGTCGCCATCATACACATTCACTTCGTACGTGTCAAACACATTGGTAAATTCGCCGTCGAGCAGCGATTCATTGAGCGTAGGCGCCAGCACTCCTTCGAATGCCTCTTTGTAGCGCTGGTAGAGCTTTTCCTTTCGGGGGGTGATGTTGGATTTGGTGAATTCCGTGTGAAAGCGCTTGCTGTTTTTGCGAAGCAGTTTGCGCAGGCTTTTTTTCAACTGCAGGTCTTGCAGCGCCAGGCGTATCCAAATTGCCGAGAAGAACGCCTCGCCGAAGCAGAGGAAGTGCGTCGTGAAAATACTTTGTCCCATGCGATACCAGCCTCGCGCCAGGTAGT
>CAZFBU010000213.1:0-2547 GCA_964517175.1 uncultured Saprospiraceae bacterium | reverse complement strand
CCGCGACAGCCCCAGTGTTTGTTTTCGACGAAGCTATCCACGCCGTGCAGATCGTGCGAAGGGTTGGCGCGGGTGAAGGTCACCCAGACGAAGTTATTCACCGTCGCAGCCGTAAATGCACTGTCATCCACTACCAAAATCATCGGAATGTGCTGCCAGTCAAAGCGTTGCAAATGCTTTGCTAGTTTGCCACAATTTTCCTGGTACGCTGCATGATCGCTAAAGCGTTGCCCCTCGATCGCCAGGATGCCTGGCTGCACAAAGTTGGGCTCGCCGAAACCATCCGGCAGGTTGAAATTGTCGGGCAACTCGGCTTTCAGCTCGCGTTGTTTGTCGCCGCAGCAGGCAACAACAACTTTAGAACCGGCGTTCCAATCAGAGCCCGAGTAGTCGAGCGTGTCGATGGTCGTTTTGGTTTGAAAATGCAGATCGCGCGTCCAGTCCACGCGTTCGAGCACATGCTGGAAAAAGTTTGGAATGTCTTTCGTAGTCAATTTCGGATCATCACCCGCGGCAGCGATGAAGAGGAATTTTGCCAGTGACGTTTGTCCGGAGCCAATAATGCGGTTCGCCTGGGTGAGAATTTCCTCCGGCTTACGCTCGCGGAAAGGCATGTAGCGCTCGCTGCCGATCGCCAGAAGCAAGGGGTGCACACCGGCGGCGTCCACAGCATTGATTTCGCTGACGCCGGGAAACTCCTGCGGTGTCAATAATTTTACAATTTGATGAATCAAATAACCGAAGCTGGAATCTTCCTGCGGCGGACGACCAACCACGGTGAAGTGCCAAATGGCGTCTTTCCGATGATAAACGTTCTCCACTTCCATCACCGGGAAGTCGTGCTGCAAACTGTAATAGCCCAGGTGGTCGCCGAAAGGACCTTCCGGTTTTTTCTCGCCTTTGCGAATGATACCCGTGATCACAAAATCGGCATCGCCAGACAGGAAAAAGTCATTCTGCCAGGTATAGCGAAAGCGCCGCCCGCCGAGCAGCCCCGCGAACGTCAATTCGGACAAACCTTCCGGCAGGGGCATGATCGCCGAGAACGCATGCGACGGCGGACCACCCACGAAGATCGAGGCGCGGAAGGGCTCATCGTTGGCATTGTATAGGGTGTGATGCACCCCGATACCCCGGTGGAGTTGGTAGTGCATCCCAATTTCTTTATTTAGTTCGTATTGATTTCCAGATAGTTGTATTCGGTACATGCCGATATTCGATTGCATTGCATTTTTGCTGCCGGGCGGGAGTGTGAAAACCTGGGGCAGCGTAACGAAAGCGCCACCGTCCATCGGCCAGGATTTGACTTGCGGAAGCTGGTCGATGGTCGTTTTACCATATAGAATAGGCGAACCCAGGCGGCTGCGCATCGGCAGGGCGGTCAGCGCGGTGAAAGGTGCGCCAAGATAGCGGGTCGGATTTTTCAGAAAACTGGTCGGATCGGCTTTCAATTCTACGACGCGCTGCACCTTTTCCAGCGTATGCCGAAAGAGGAACTCCGTACGTTCGTACGTGCCATAAATATTTGATACTGCTTGAAAAGGACTGCCCTTCACGCGCTCAAACAAAATCGCCGGACCTTTGGCGTCGAATACCCGCCGGTGGATCTCTGCCATTTCCAGATTCGGATCAACTTCACTTTTTACACGGATCAGGTCGCCATGCTTTTCGAGGTCGAGCACGGCTTCGCGTAAACTTCTGTACATCTGTATTCTATTTTTGGCAATGATGGTGCTTTGTTTTGGGAGCAACCAATAGTAACCAGAAACAAGAAACCAGCACAAAGGTTTTAGCGACCGGACTTGGAAGGTTGGGGCGTCCATTCTTCGATAAAAGCCAACTGCGCCAGGCGATACTTGGGCTTGTTGAGCATTTCCTTGAATTTTAGCATGGAATTCGTCGGTCCCTTATCCACCGCCAGATTCACCAGCCAGTCTGGAATGGAGCCGCCGGGATCGCTCAGGAGATGGTAGTCGATCTGCACGCGCCGCCCGCCGAGCGGCTTGATGTGCCAGGTTATGCGCAATTGCGGCAGGCGCACGATATTTTTCTTTTCCGGCAGGTAGTCATAATCGCCGATCACCGTGATGAAAATTTCCTTGGTTGCGGGGTCTTGCCGGAGTTTGCTTCGGGCAATAAAATCGCGATCGCTCATGGGGAAAGGAAAATCGATACGGCTGTAGTAAATGCTCTGGTTCGGCGTTTTTTGCTCGATGGCATTGGCTTCGGCACAGGCGTAAATCCACTCGGTGAAGCCGGGAATATCTTTCAGCACTGCGACAACATTCGAAAGCGACGCCTCCGCCACGTAACGCACTTTAATCTCATTGATGTTGGAATGCTCGCTCTGGCGGTAATAGACCTTCAGGTCATCCACTTCTTTTTTGAGTTTCCAGTCGGTTTGCGCAAAGCCGGAAGTAGCCAGGATTGCTAATAACAATACAATTGAAAGCTTCATAGTCGAGTGTATTTGAAAACAGAATATTTGATAGAACGCTGAAAAATGTTTGTAGTTTTGTAAATTCGACAATTAAATGTGCCAATTTG
>CAZFBU010000212.1:3198-5678 GCA_964517175.1 uncultured Saprospiraceae bacterium | reverse complement strand
AATCGCACCAATTAACATTTCTGCCCCCAGATCAATTCGATATTCGATCTCTCCAACTTCAAAGCGATATGGATCGTGGGTAATGATCCAACCATCTCCTTCCAAAGCTTCCACTACTAAGTTATGAAAAACATCTTTTGCTGACATTTTTATTTTGATCTTAAATCAGGACAACAATTACCAACCTCCTATAACAACAGTGATTCCTTTCCTTTACTGCGAAATGCCTTGTAGTGCCCCTTGCTGAAATGCGTACCGTTAAATGCTACCTTGCCCCGCAATGCTTCGCGCTCTGCTTCGGGTAGTTGGATGAAATCGGCGCACTTTTCCGAGCAACAATTGTGGTACTTTTCGGCGCACGCGTCGCATTGGATAAACAAAATATGGCAGGCATCGTTCGCGCAGTTGATGTGCGTATCGCATGGCTGTCCGCACTGGTGGCAATGCGCGATCACGTCTTCGCTGATGCGCTCGCCCATGCGTTCGTCGAAGACGAAATTTTTACCGATAAACTTATTCGGCAAGCCTTCGCGCTCGCACTGGCGGGCATACTCGATGATGCCGCCGTCCACCATAAAGACATTCTGAAAGCCCCGGTGCAGGTAATACGCGCTGGCTTTCTCGCAGCGAATGCCGCCCGTGCAGTACATCACGATATTTTTGTCTTTTTTGTCCGCCAGCATGTCTTCCACCAGAGGCAGCGCTTCCCGGAAAGTTTCTACATCGGGGCAGATGGCATTTTGAAAATGCCCGACTTCGCTCTCGTAGTGGTTGCGCATATCGACGATGATGGTGTCGGGATCGTCCGTCAGTTCGTTGAATTCGCGCGCACCGAGGTGTCTGCCGCGCTTGGTCACGTCGAAAGATTTGTCATCCAGACCATCGGCAACGATTTTCCGGCGCACCTTGATTTTCAGCTTATAAAAAGATTTGCCATCGTCGTCCACCGCAATGTTCAGGCGGATACCATGGAGAAATGGAATCGAGTACAGGTGCTTTTTGAAAGCCTCAAAATTTGCCTCCGGCACGGAGATTTGCCCATTGATGCCTTCGTCGGCAACATAAATTCGACCAAATACGCCCAGCGCAGACCATTCGCGAAACAAGTCGTCGCGGAATTGCTGCGGGTCGTCCAGGTGGTGGTATTTGTAAAAGGAGAGCGTCACGCGCATTTCCTCATTTTCTAACATACGGCGTTTTAGCTCGTCGTTGTTGACAAGATTGTACAGTCTCATGATTTTTGTTTTTTCAAAGACAATTGCAGGTTATCCTGAAAAAATTTAGATGCCAGACTTGCGCGTCCTGATGGTCTGCTCTCACGTCTATTATCTAAAATCGGGTGCAAAGATAGGAATTTAGGGCATTGGATGCAATCAACTTCACCATTTCCATGGGTTTTTCAGGATTTATTGTACGACACGGAGATGTGTTAAAAATTTATTTTTGAGCTACAATTTCTACCGCGTGCACCGCTTCTGCCATTTCCAGCATGAGGTTGGGGGCTTTTTCAAACATATTCCCGACAACAATCACATCCGCGCCCGCTTTTACATTCGCTTCGGCTTTTTCCGGGGTACGGATGCCACCGCCCACGACGATGGGCGATTCGACCGTCTTTGCAATGTCAGCGATCATTTGTTCACTAACTGGATTTTTCGCACCGCTCCCGGCATCGAGGTAGGTGAGTTTGTGCCCGAGCATTTCTCCTGCCATGGCAGTACAAACGGCAATATCACTTTTGTCCGCCGGAATGGGCGATGTATCGCTGATGTAGGAAACGGTTGTCGGGGCGCCGCCATCCACCAGCATGTAGCTCGTAGAAATGACTTCCAAGCCACTGGCGCGCAGGTATGGCGCAGCGACCACGTGTTGCCCGATGAGCAGTTCCGGATTTCTGCCGGAAATGAGCGACAGGAGCAAAATGGCATCCGCTTTTGCGCTGATCTGCAGCACGCTACCCGGAAACAAAATGCAGGGAATAGCGCAATTGGATTTTAAAAAGTCGAGACAATCATCCAGTGTATCGCGCATCACCAGGCTTCCGCCCACGAAGAAATAATCGACCTTGCTGCGGGCAGCCAGTTCCACCAACTGCTCCAGATGCGCGGGCGCCGCTTTGTCGGGATCAACCAGCACCGCTAATTGTTTTTTTCCCGCCGCTTTGGCCGCTTGCATTGCCTGATAAGTGGTTGTCTTTGGCATAAGCAAAAATTATGAACTTAAACATGATGGGCAGCAAAAGTCTGTGTGGGCAAAGAAAGGATTTCTAATTCATTCGGGGCATAATTTACGGAAATTAATACAATTATTCGACCCGTTTGAACACCAACATAACGCCATCGGTGTAACTGTACGCATAACTTCCCATGTGCGTTTTACCGTGGATGATGGGCGTCACACTGTGCAATTCAAAACCTTCGCCCTCCATTTCGATCAGCGTAGCCTGGGTGAGTCGCGCGAGTTCATCGCCGTTAGCTTCG
>CAZFBU010000212.1:0-3098 GCA_964517175.1 uncultured Saprospiraceae bacterium | reverse complement strand
TTTTATTCTTGAGCTCCGGGGCGGGTACATAAATCGTTTTGTAGTTGTATAGCATTGGTATTGATATTGTTGATAAATGTTTAAAGCTCAAATTTAAACCAACACAATTACTTTCCCTAATTTTACTTTTTGTTTCAACTCTCCATCTGCTAAAGTGTTTTTGTGTTCGGGTGTGAGTTTTCTTTTCTAACAAAATGCAATAACATCCAATCACAATCGTACGAACGAAGAAAATGGCAAAACATAAAGATAACGGCGTGAAGGGCAATGGCACGGTGGAAGCGCAGGATTACATCGAGGTGATCGGGGCGCACGAACACAACCTGAAAAATGTGAACGTGCGAATTCCGCGCAATAAGATGGTGGTGATTACCGGCATCAGCGGCAGCGGGAAATCTTCGCTGGCATTCGATACGATCTATGCGGAAGGGCAGCGCCGTTACATGGAGACGTTCTCGAGCTACGCACGGCAGTTCATCGGCTCGATGGAGCGCCCGGAAGTGGAACAGATCACGGGACTAAGCCCGGTGATTTCCATCGAACAAAAAACCACCAGCCGCAACCCGCGCTCGACCGTCGGTACGATCACGGAAATTTATGACTTTCTGCGTTTGTTGTATGCCAGAATCGGCGAGGCTTATTCCTACGAGACTGGCAAAAAAATGGTGCGCTACACCGAGGAGCAAATGAAGGACCGGCTGTTCGAACAGTTTGAAGGTAAAAAAGTGCTGCTGCTGGCGCCGTTGGTGCGCGGTCGCAAAGGGCACTACCGCGAGCTTTTCGAGCACACCCGCAAGCAGGGCTACGCCAAAGTGCGCGTGGATGGTAAAGTGCTGGACATCACGCCCGGCATGCAAGTCGATCGCTACAAGGTGCACGATATCGAAGTGGTCGTAGATCGATTGAAAATCAGCGAGGAACGCCGCGATCGCATCAATACGTCGCTGCAGACTGCGCTTAAAATGGGCAACGGGTTGATCTTCATCATGGATGCCGATTCGGAAGAAGTTACCGCTTTCAGCAAGCATCTGATGGACCCGGAGTCGGGCATTTCCTACGAAGAGCCTTCGCCCAATGCGTTTTCGTTCAATTCGCCCTACGGCGCTTGCCCCACCTGTAATGGCTTGGGGGAGATCAACGAGGTGGACATGAACAAGGTCATTCCCGACGATAGCAAGAGCATCAACGACATTGGCATTGCGCCTTTCGGCGAAGTGCGGGACAATATGACTTTCAAGCAGTTGCGAAAAATCGCCAGGAAATTCAACTTCACTTTTGCAACACCGGTTAGGGAAATTCCGGAGAAGGCGCTGCAGATGATCTTGTACGGCAACAACGCCGGCGCAAAGTCGAATTACGGAGCAAACGATTATTCCTACGATCTGGCGGAGGAGGGCATCGTCAATATGCTGAACCGCTGGTACGAGAATTCTTCTTCGGAGAAGATTCGCCAGTGGGCGGAGGATTTTATGAGTGTAAATGTTTGCCCGGATTGCGAGGGCGACCGGCTCAAGCGCGAATCCCGCCATTTTAAATTGCATGAAAAAAATATTGCCGACCTGGCCCGAATGGATATTGCGGAATTGCACGACTGGATCGGCGATCTGGAAAATCATTTGAATGAGCGCCAACTGGCAATTGGCACTGAGGTGCTGAAGGAAATCCGCCTGCGAGTAGGCTTTCTGTTGAATGTTGGGTTGGATTACCTCAGCCTGAATCGTCCGGCGCGCACGCTTTCGGGTGGCGAGAGTCAACGCATTCGCCTGGCGACGCAGATCGGCTCGCAGCTCACGGGCATCACCTATATCCTCGACGAACCGAGCATTGGCTTGCACCAGCGCGACAACCAGCGCCTGATCGAAGCCTTGCGCGAACTGACCGACATCGGCAATACCGTGCTGGTCGTCGAGCACGACAAGGACATCATGCTCGCTTCCGATTATGTGATCGACCTGGGACCCGGCGCGGGCAAGCACGGCGGCGAGGTCGTGGGGGAAGGTATTCCGAGCATTTTTGTAAAAAATTCAACGCTTACGGCGGCGTATCTAAATAATCACAAGCGCATTGAAACGCCTGAAAAACGTCGTCCGGGAAATGGCAATTCCCTGGAATTGCGCGGCGCGACTGGCAATAACCTGAAAAACGTTAACGTCAAGTTTCCGCTGGGCACCTTCATCTGCGTGACTGGCGTGAGCGGCAGTGGCAAATCCACGCTCATCAACGAAACGCTCTACCCGATTTTGCGGCAGCATTTTTACAAGAGCATCCAGCGCCCGATGCCGTACGACAAGATCAAGGGCTTGAAGCACGTGGATAAGGTGATCGAGATCGACCAGTCGCCAATCGGGCGCACACCGCGCTCTAATCCAGCAACTTACACCAATGTTTTTACCGACATTCGCAAGATATTTTCCGAATTGCCGGAGGCAAAAATCCGCGGCTACAAGCCCGGGCGCTTTAGTTTCAATGTGAAAGGCGGGCGGTGCGAAGTTTGCCAGGGCTCCGGCATGCGGGTGATCGAGATGAACTTCCTGCCCGATGTGCACGTCGAATGCGAGCGCTGCATGGGGCGTCGCTACAATCGCGAAACGCTGGAGGTGCTGTACAAAGGCAAATCCATCAGCGATGTGCTGGACATGACGGTGAGCGAAGCGGCGGAGTTTTTTCAGAATATCCCGAACATTTTCCGCAAGCTGAAAACCCTGGAAGACGTGGGCTTGGGCTACATCACCCTGGGGCAGCAGGCAACCACTCTTTCCGGCGGTGAGGCACAGCGCGTGAAGCTTTCCGAAGAACTCGCCAAGCGCGACACCGGCAACACGGTTTACATTCTCGACGAACCCACGACCGGCTTGCATTTCGAAGATATCAAGCACCTGCTGCACGTACTCAATCGGCTGGTGAATAAAGGCAATACGGTTATCGTCATCGAGCATAACATGGACGTCATTAAGTACGCCGATTACATCATCGACATGGGGCTGGAAGGCGGACACCGCGGGGGCGAAGTGATCGTCACCGGCTTACCGGAAGTTGTCGCCAAACACAAGACCAGCCACACGGGACGGTTTTTGAAATTGGAGTTGTAATTGCTGAAA
>CAZFBU010000211.1:4588-5760 GCA_964517175.1 uncultured Saprospiraceae bacterium | reverse complement strand
TTAATTCATTGGTGTGTAAATTGAAACAGGTTACAGCTTAGGAAACCAAATGGGGTGCGGGTCGTGGCGAAATGCCAGGCTCGCATTTCTTATTTTTGCAAATAGGGGTAAGTAGTAGAAAATTTTGCAAAATGTCAAAGAATTGTCATATTTGTAAAGACAAGTGGTAGAAAGAGGAACTCTCAAAAAGAGAGAAAAGCATCATTTTTTTAATATCAAACACAAATCAAAATGAAACGATTCCTCAAAATCGCCGCTTGGGTCGTGGGCATATTGCTCATTGTCGTCCTCGGATTTGCAGCCTTCATCAATTTCCGGGGCATTCCCTCTTACGATCCGCCAAAAGTTGATCTTGCCGTAGAAGTTACCCCGGAAAGGGTGGCGCATGGAGAGCGCCTCTCGGCAGTACTGTGCACGGAATGCCATCGCTCAGACAAAGAACGCAAGCTTTCCGGTAAGCTGCTGGTCGATATTCCCAAAGAATTCGGTACGGTCTATTCCAAAAATATTACCAACGATCCGGAGATCGGCATCGGAAATTGGACAGATGGGCAAATTTACGGGCTGCTGCGCACGGGCATTCACAAAAACGGGCAATACCTGCCGCCTTACATGCCGAAGTTTCCCCTGATGTCGGATGAGGACATTCATTCCATCATTGCTTTTCTACGCAGCGACCGCCCGCTGGTGCAGGCATCCCAATTGGAATCGCCAGACTGCCAGCCCTCTTTTCTGGTGAAGCTTCTGTCTCAATTCGCCTTCAAACCTTACGCCTTGCCGGAAAAAACAATCTTCGTGCCGGATACCACTGACCTGGTAGCGCACGGCGAATACCTGGTACACGGGCGTCTGGCTTGTTTTGGCTGTCATTCCGCTGATTTCAAAACCGTGAACGAACTGGAGCCGACCAAGTCCGTTGGTTATCTCGCCGGGGGCAATCCGCTGCTCAATTACGAGGGCGAAGTAGTGCGCAGCGCCAATATCACGATAGATAAAGAAACCGGCATTGGCAGTTGGACGGAGGAGCAGTTCATCACTGCCATGAAAACCGGACAAACGCCCAACGGACCTTACTACTATCCCATGCTGCCTTACAATGTGCTGGACACGCTGGAAGTCCGCGCCATCTGGGCATATCTCAATACCGTACCGCCGGTGAAAAACGCTGTAGA
>CAZFBU010000211.1:0-4488 GCA_964517175.1 uncultured Saprospiraceae bacterium | reverse complement strand
AAATTTAAACTAAGATGATCCAAACGGATATTCTCATACTAGGTTCCGGGATAGGTGGCTTGTCAACGGCGATTCAATTGGCTGCCCACCGCCCCGATTTGAAGATTACCGTGCTCACCAAAACCGACGAAGGCGAGAGCAATACGCGCTATGCGCAAGGGGGCGTGGCGGCAGTCTGGAATGAAGAAGTCGATTCATACAATAAACATAAAGAGGACACGCTGGATGCCGGCGATGGCTTGTGCAATGAGGCAATTGTGGAAATCGTCGTTACCGAAGGGCCCGAGCGCGTCCGCGAGATCATAGAGTGGGGTGCGCGCTTTGATAAAGATATAGCCGATAAGTATGACCTCGGGCGCGAGGGCGGGCACTCGGAAAATCGCATTTTACATTACAAAGACCTGACTGGCTGGGAAATACAGCGCACCCTGATGGCAAAAGCGGATGCCTTTCCGAATATTGAAGTGCTGGAGCATTACTTCGCGGTGGACATCATCACGCAGCATCATCTGGGTTACATGGTCACCCGGCTGATGCCGAATATCGAGTGCTATGGCGCTTATGCCCTGAACAAGCAAACCGGAGAAATTGAAAAGCTATTGGCGAAGGTTACCATTGTGGCTACCGGGGGCGCCGGGCAGATCTATCGTGCTACCACGAATCCGGTAATTGCCAGCGGCGACGGCACGGCCATTGTTTACCGTGCGAAGGGATGGGTAGAAAACATGGAGTTTGTGCAGTTTCACCCGACCGCTCTGTACAATCCTGCCGGTGAAAACCCGGTTTTCCTGGTTTCGGAGGCCGTGCGTGGTTTTGGCGGCATTTTGAAAAATCGCAATGGCGAAGAATTTATGCACAAGTACGACGAGCGCAAATCACTTGCCCCGCGCGATATTGTGGCGCGCGCCATCGATAACGAAATGAAGCTAAGCGGAGATGAGTGTATGTTTCTCGATTGCCGACACCTCGACAAAGCCTCTTTTGTCGCCCATTTTCCAACGATCTACGACGAGTGCATGCGCATTAGCATTGATCCTATGTTGCAAATGATTCCGGTGGTGCCGGCTTGTCATTATATGTGCGGCGGTATTAAAGTGGACGAAATGGGCCGCAGCACAATTAAGCGCCTCTACGCCTGCGGAGAATGCACCTGCACGGGCTTGCATGGCGCTAATCGATTGGCTTCCAACTCCTTACTCGAAGCACTGGTTTTTGCAAAACGAATTGCAACGGATATTTTACGCCAAATAGATCAACTGACTTTCAAAGATGGCATACCTGGCTGGGATGCTCGCGGCACAACCGATCCCAAAGAAATGGTTCTGATTACCCAAAGCCTGAAGGAGCTGAAAGAAATCATGAGCAGCTACGTAGGCATTGTGCGCTCTAATGTGCGTCTCAAACGCGCGCTTGACCGCCTGCATTTGCTTTATCAGGAAACGGAGGAGTTGTACAACACAACGACCCTTTCACCCCAGCTTTGCGAATTGCGCAATCTCATCAGCATTGCCTATCTGGTTACCCGCTCTGCTTCTATGCGCCGGGAAAGCCGGGGATTGCATTATACCACCGACTATCCGGAGAAGCTGAGTTTTGTACAGGAATCGGTTTTGTAGCTCGCAATGCTCCGGCAGTTTTTGCGCCGGGCAGTAAGGTGAAAACCAAAATCATGGTAGCGGTTCTGCCAGAATGCTCAGGATCGTTTTTACCCCTCGAAAGTAATTACCAACCCGCAGGTTTTCGTTGGGGCTGTGCTGGTTGTTGTCCCGGTTGACGGTTGGTACCGTCACTGCCGGAATGCCAAGCGTCGTCACAAAAGGCGAAATCGGGATAGAACCGCCGCTGGTGCGCAACTTGATGGGCTCTTCTACGAAGGCGCGGGTTAGCGCAGCATCCAGCCACTTACCAATGTCGCTGTCGAATTCTGTGCGAAATGCCAGGTACGAAATGTCGTGCCCGACAGATACCAGTCTGGGATAGGTAAGTCGCTCTTCTTCGGTTGGTTCGCGTTCGATAATATGAAAGCCCTGCGCCTGAATGTGCCGGTAAATCAGCTTGATAAGCCGCTCCGGATCGGTTTCTTTCACCAGCCGGATATCGAGATTGGCAACGGCTACATCTGGCACAATAGTGCGCGCCTGGCTGCCAACCCACGCAGAAGACATGCCCCGTATGTTGAGCGAAGGATATTGCAGTGCTTCCTGATAGTTGCTACCCACATTATCAAATTCGGCAATACCCAGTTGCTTCATTATTTCGGAATCTTTTTCGGGCACCTGTGCCAGAATAGCTTTCACCTCGTCGGTCAGTTCAATGCCATCATAATAGCCGGGGATAATCACGCGCCCCCGATCATCCTTCATGGAAGCCAGTAGCTGCGCCAGCAGGAACGCGGGATTTGGGGCATAGTTGCCGTAGTGCCCGCTGTGCTGGGGTACGCGCGGCCCGAAGGTGGTCAGGCGCATCGTGGCGATGCCGCGTGCGCCGAAGGTGAGCGTTGGGCGACCGGATGCGTGGAGCGGCCCGTCGAGGATGACCAGCATATCCGACCGGAGCAGTTCGCGGTTTTGGGTTACGGCTTGCGGTAGGTTGGGCGAACCCAGTTCCTCCTCCAAATCCATAATGACTTTAATATTGAAATTCGGCACGGTGCCAGCTTCGGCAGCCGCGTCCAATGCAGCAAGGAACATGTTGATCGGACCTTTGGCATCGGAGGCAGAACGGGCAAAAATGCGCCAATCCATATCTATTTGACCATCGAGCGAATTCCAGGGAATAGCTTCCCATTCGCCATTTTGTGTTTGTCTCTTCAGGGTTGGTGTGTACGGCGTAGGCTGAAACCACTTGGTTGGGTCAACGGGTTGCCCGTCGATTTGCACATAAAACAACACCGTTTTTTGCGCATTGGGATGTTTGCGTTCGGCCAGCAGCAGATCAAAACCGGCGGTTGGAATGCGGGTGATGGTAAAATTTCGCTTTCGGAAAGCCGACTCCGCCCAGTCGCGGTTGGCTTCGAGTTGCCCGGGAAAATGGGCGTCGTTTGGCAGGCTGAGAAACTCGCGATATTCGCTCAGCGATTGGCGGGCATGCCTGGTTGCCAGCGCATCGAGTTGGTCGGTATTGATTTGCGCAAAGCTATTTGCAACAGCAAGGAAGGAGAAAAGAAAAAAGGCGATCTGTCGTTTCATTTTTTTTTAGCGATGAAAATACAGAAATTTTGGTGGTCCGGCAAAGTCGAACAGAGAGAGAGATGGTGGTTATTCGCTGTTCGATTGCTGCATTTTGTTTTTAAAAATCATTTCGACTTCGTCCAGGCTTTTCTGTCGAATATCATTGTAAACTTCCGTGTGATGCAGGTCCAACCGGCTCAGCATTTGGAGCAGCAGGTCTATTTCATCGTCGTGCAAATTACCGGTAACAATTTGTGCTACCCGCTCCAGGTTGGGGTAGGTTTGAAATAAAATGACCTTGCCTTTAGGCGTTATTTTCACACGCTTCGAGCGCCGGTCGTCCGGGTCGGGAAACTCTTCCGCATAGCCGGCATTTACCAAACGCCGGATTACCTCCACCCCGGTAGAAAACTCCGACAGGTTTTCGGCTATCAGTTCGCTTTTTCGGGGTTCGCCCATTGCTGCCAGCACCATCAGATAGATCATATCCTCTACATTATCAATTGGCGCGTCGGCGAGTGCCTTCTTGGTGTACATACTCGCAAATCGTTCCAATCGCCCGACCAGGGAAGCAAGCCGGGCTGCTTTGGAATAGTTTTCTTCGCGTTGTGGCTTTTCCTGCCGCCGCGTCATATTCTGTACAGCGAGATAGTGCCGGCAAAACGCCTCAATGTCACATCCGGGATGCGATTGCTCGTATTCGTAAAATAAATTGACCAGCTTCACCAGCTTGTTTTCCATAATCGTCGCTTTGAAAAGAATATGCGACTAATGTAATGGCGTGGAAAGCTAAATTGTTTTAAAAAAACGATATTGATTGAATAAGCCGCATTTTTACTTCAAAAATGGAGTAATCTGGAGCGTATTGAAATTTTCTATGATTAACAACTGACGGTACGCCAAAAAAATCAGCAGCACCGATACACAACCGGCACCCACTGGCGGATCCGGTGCTTCTGCCCCCGGAAGTCAATGCCCGTCAACATGACGACGTACTCGCGGTTTTCCGGGAAAAAAACGTACGGTTCGGCTTTCTTTGAGGTGACAACGTTACCATTTTCATCCTCGTAACCAAATTCCCAGATAAAACTTTTCATACCTTTTGAATCATTGTAAAATTGGATGTGACCCGGGTCGTCGTAATTTTCCGAAAAGCTGAAGTCCAGCCTGATCTCAATCGGTTCGTCTCGCGGGAAGACCTCAGAGCGGTCAATTGGTTCGGTACAACCATCAAACATCAGGAGAAGCAGTAATGCAATTGGCAGGTAGTAGAGCTTTTTCACGAGATTCTTTTCTTAGCAAGTTAAACCATTTATTA
>CAZFBU010000210.1:0-5856 GCA_964517175.1 uncultured Saprospiraceae bacterium | reverse complement strand
ATTTTACAAATTTGCAGAAAATACAAACAGTCCCCGCATTTTCGGAAAAGAATAACACGCAATTAACATACCCTGCCAAATCATTATCGCACATCAAAGATTCGGAGATTTTTTCTACCTTTCGCAAAAGCCCGCGCAAGGACGTTTTTGGTCATTGTATCCGGATTTTTCTTCAAAAACATAAAAATAACGACTTATGAAACTTTGTACACCGCTCTTCATTTTTCTTGCCACTTTGTCGGTTGCCACGGCACAAAGCATCGGCCCGGAAAACGGCTCGCTGGTAATCGTTGGCGGCGGAAGCCTCGATGCTACGGTCTGGCAGCGTTTCGTCGATCTGGCGGGCGGCAGGGAGGCAAAAATCGTTATCATTCCAACGGCAGGCGGCGCTGAAGACTATGGCATCGCTTATGCAGGCCGGGCGTTCAAGCCTTTTCAGAAATTGGGCGTGGAAGGCCTGACCATCCTGCACACCTACAACCGGGCAGAAGCGGACAGCGAGGAATTTGCCCGTGTCATTCGCGAAGCGACCGGCGTGTGGTTTCCCGGCGGTCGGCAGTGGCGCCTGGCGGATTCCTATCTCGATACGAAAGTGGAAGCAGCGCTCTGGGATTTGCTGGATCGCGGCGGCGTGATCGGCGGCACGTCGGCGGGCGCAACGATTCAAGGCTCCTACCTGGCGCGCGGCGACACCAAAAACAACACCATTATGATGGGCGATCACGAAGAAGGCTTCGGCTTTTTGAAAAATACGGCGATTGATCAGCACCTGCTCGCCAGAAACCGGCAGTTTGATCTGATTGAAATCATCAATACCAAGCCGGAACTGCTGGGCATCGGCTTGGACGAAGGCACGGCAATCGTGGTGCAGGGCGATCAGTTTGAAGTGATCGGACCTTCTTTTGTCGCTATTTACGATCCTGCTGTTTTGGAAAAAAGCGGACGTTTTTACTTCCTGAAAGCGGGTGATCGCTTTGACCTCGTGAAACGCGCGGCCACGCGACCGGGCAATCGACCGCAGGCATTGGATTTGCCGGATGGATTCGGCGGAAAGAATTGAGCTTAAGTAGGTGGACAAATTTATGGCATTGCCATCTGCCGTGAGGCATTCCTACGGAGCCTTTGGGATTTTTTTATTGGACAGCCTGCCTGACGGCCGTCAGGCAGGCTGTCTATTTATGAACATTTTAATCCTGTCCACCTAATTAATGCCAACACTCAATACTTTTTTAAAATTCGTAAGCGTTACATTTTCAGATTAAAACACCACAACCCAAATGGACCAGGAACTGCAAAAACTCTGGAAAGAACTGCTCCGCAACAAACCCCAAATTCTGAGCGATGCCCCCGATGTCTTCCTCGATTTTGTGCTGGAAGATGAATGGCTGTTTATCGTCTTAAAAAACAACAGCCCCTACCCTGCGCTGCACGTGCGCGTTAGCTTCAGCCAACCCATTGCCGGGCTTGGCGGCACCAAGAAAATTCACGCACTCAACCTCTTCAACCAACTGAGCTACCTCGCACCCGAGCGTTCGTTCCGCGTATTTGTCGATAAAATCGAGGTATTCCTTGCCGGATTGAGAAAATCGGAAATCATGGTGGAAATAAAGTATCAAAGCGAAGAAGGGCGCGTTTTCAAAAAACGCATCATACACGATCTCGACATTTACCGCGATCTTCCAATAATCATCAAAAACTAAATCAATATGGCAAATCCATTAGTGAACACACACTTTCAAGTAGAATGGGGCGGCTCCCGCATCGGCTTCGAAGAAGTTTCCAATCTCAAAATGGAGGTTACCGTCTTTAAATACCGCGAAGGCGCTAATCCTCAAAACACGGCACAAAAAATACCGGGCGCGATTAAATACAGCAACATCACGTTCAAGCGGGGCGTTTTTTACGGCGATAACGAGTTTTTTGATTGGTGGAATACCATACAAATGAATACCGTCGAAAAAAGAGACATTGTTATTTCGCTGTTAAATGAAAATCACGAGCCGGTAGTCGTCTGGAAGGTGAAAAATGCGTTTCCGGCGGCGCTGGAGTGGTCGAAGCTGCACGCCACTGAGGAGGCGATTTTTATCGAAACGCTGGAAATTGCACACGAAGGAATGTTCGTTGAGCATCGGTAAAAGAACGGTGCCACACCTCGCGAGATGTGGCACCGTTTTCTTTAGTGGAATGGCAATACAAACGGAGACGTTTTGTTTTCTACCAAAACGCGGTTCATATTTACACTTATCGTTACCACTTGGTTTTCAACATCATAGGTAAAATCATCCATTTCGCCACTGAGCGGTATGAAGCCCGGAATCTGCGCCTGTAAAGCATCCTGCGTCACATTGGCATTGCCGGTTGCCTCGTTTTCCGCCACCGGATATTTGATCCCCAAATCAACCAGGCGACGTCCTTCCGCGATGAATACTTCCTGACGCATCAGGTAGAGCAATTCCAGCAGTGCATCTTCGGTACTCGCCGCATCAATATCGGCAGCGACTATGTGCGTACCCGACACTGGTGAAACGGAGACCATGCCCGCCTGCCGATCAAGTACCAAACCGTTTACGGCATCGGCATCCGGAGCGAATTTCACGGCTACATCCGCCGTTAGGGGATAATCCGTGCGATTGCCGCCACTGCGCGTTTCGCGGGAGTCGTCGAGCATCACGATCGGGCGATTGGCAATCACATCCGTCAGCATGTCCTTCAGAGTTTGCTGCGCACCAGCGATATTATTTTGTGCGATCTGCGCTTCGGCTTTAATAAAATAAGCTTCTTCCCCTTTGAAAATGCTGATCGGTTTTTGATCCTGCGTTGGGTTGCCGATGCTAAAGTATTTCGGGTCGAGAAAGTCCAGGCGCGGCAGGGGCGCAAATTCGTCATTTGAAGAGTCAAACAGGAAAAATTGCATCAAATTGGAAGGACCATTGACGCCATCAAAACCCACCTGGAAATTCAACTCCGGCGCTTCCTGAATCACCGCTTCGGCTTCGTTCAGCGCTTTATTCACATCGCCCTGATGGTAAGCTACGCGCGCCAGCGCAAGGCGCGAAGCCAAACGGAAAACCGGCTGGGAAGTGAGCGTAATCACGCGTTCAAAATCCTGAACAGCCGCTGCGAAATGCTGATCCGGCGTCAGCACTTGACCAACATTTTCCGCAGGCAAGCCCACGAAATACTCGCCGCTGTACAATTCGGCAATCGCTTTGTAAAAATGCAATTCTGCCCGATCATCATCGGAAGTACTCGCATCCGCTGGAGCCACTTCGTTCAAGCCATATTCTGCCATGCGGCGCAGGCGATGAATTTCGGTTTGCAAACGCAGTACATCCACGTCTTCGTCCACAATCTGCGGCAGGTCAAATACCTTGCTGCTCAGGGTTCGGTTGTTGAAATAATTGTCGCTGGTCAGTTCGGTTAATTCTACAATCGGATTGATCGTATTTGCCATTTGACGGCGTACGCCCACCAGCCACGAAGCCATTGCCTGTGGCGCTTCAAGAAATTTGTCGTTCGTCACGTTTGGGTTTTCGACTTCCGTCAATTCGCAAGCCGGAAAAACGAGCATCGCGATCAGGATCAGGAGAAATATATTTTTCATTTTCATTTTTTTTAATGTTTAAAATTTGGCGAAAAGCCTTAAAAATTGATGCGTAATGCCCCCACAAACTGACGTGGCGCCGATTCCGCACCGTAGGCAATACCGCCCGTCGTGGCGCCGTTTTGCCCCTGCGCACCACCTATTTGCGTTGCCTCCGGATCGAAGCTGGAGGATGCAAAGTTCAGTGGGTTCAATACCGTAAATGAAACCGTTGCATTGCGGGCGAAGCTGCTCACCGCCGCTTTTGGCAATTCGTAACTCAAGCCCATACTACGTACCTTCAGAAAGCTGGTTTCTTCCACAAACTGGTCGGTGAAGTTCAACCAGTTGCTGGTGCCATTGGCATCAATTTCATTTTGGGAAATGCCTTCAGCACTGGCGCGGTAGTTGAAGCGGAACTGCCGCTCGAACGAGTGCGCAAAGCCGCCCGACTGATAATCAGCGTTGGCAAAAAATGACAGACTTTTGTAGCGGACATTCAAGCCCAGGTTGCCAAACAAATCCGGCAGCGTAGAGCCTAAAAACGCCAGCGCTTCGGTTTCGATCATCACGCCATTGGCATCAAACGTCCCTTTGTTGCCGCGCAGGAAGCCCACCGGAAAGCCTTCTTCCACGACGGTTTGGATGGTTCTTTGGCTGAAGCCATTGATGTTGAACGCAGGCGCGCCACCAGCATCGGTCACTTCGTTGTCGAGGGTATTCAGAGCGCCCCGCACGCGCACGTCCCAATTTTTATTTTGAATGGCAACAATGTTCGTTACAACCTCGAAGCCTTTATTCTCAATCACGCCAATATTGCGCAGTACGCTGTTCGCTTCGCCATTTGACGGTGGCAAAGGTACGACGAACAGCGCATCGCGGGTTTCGGTTCGGTAGTAATTCACACCCAAAGAAAATCGATCATTCAAAAATGCCAAATCAGCTCCTATTTCGAGGGAGTAAGTTTTCTCAGGTTTGAGGTCGTCATTGCCCGGCTGACCAAAAAATGCAGCCTGTGCACCGTCAAAACCGGTAAATGCGATGGTACGTTCGTTGACAAATGGCGTTGGGAAATTGCCGGCTACGCCGTAGTTGCCACGGAATTTCACGTAGGAAATCGCAGTGCCAAAAATCGGCTCGAAGAAAGGCTCCGCGCTCAAGATGTAAGAAGCACCTACTTTGGGATAATACTGCGTGCCGATGTTGTCGCCAAAAGCAGAGTTGCCGTCACCGCGCAAACCAAATTCAAGGAAGTAGCGATTCTTAAAACCTACATTTTCCTGCAAATAAACGCCGTAGTTGACTACCTCCGAGTAGAATTCATTACTGATTCGATTTGCCGCTAAGGCAACAATCGTAGCGCCGTCGCGCACGTCCACGCCGGAGTATTGCACTTGCTGGTCTTCATTGCGGAAAAGCTGCCCACCGCCCGTCGTCACAAAGGAAAAGTCACCAAGTTGTGCATTCCACTGTCCAGTTAGCTCGAGGGTAATACCCAAAAATTTTCGGTCGAAGTTATCAATTCTACCCTCGGTGAAAGTCTCACTGTCTGCGGGTGTAGCGCGGGTGTGGTTGAGGTATTCGTTGGTTACGATGCCTCGCTCGCGCTGGATGCGATAATCAATACCGCCGGTTGCCCGGAAAATCAAATTCGACAGCGGCTGATATTCAAAAACTTGTGATGTCTGAAAGCGGTTGATTTCGGTTTGGAAATTTTGCAACTGTTCTGCCAAATTTACATAAGCTTGTATTTCTGCAAATTCGGCATCGGTCATATCATCCAGTTTGTTGTTGAAACCAGGGCCTGTAAACAAGGATGCGCCACTTTCTGTGAACCACATACCGGTGTAGCCGCCTGCATTGCCATTGCGCACGCGACCGAAATTGTTGTTGGAAAAGCCAAAGGAACTCTTATAAGTAATGAGGTCATTCAGCTTAGCCCGAAAACCGGTACGCAAATCCACCTTTTTGCTTTCATTTTGGTTGAAAATACGGAAACCTTCGTCACCATTGTAGCTACCCGCAAAGCTGTAACCGAAGCGATCATTGCCACCATTGATGCCTACGGAATAACGCTGGATGAGTCCATTTTGGAACAATAAATCGGAGGTACGATCAAAAAACAGGAAGTCTTCGGTCGGTGTCGTCGTACCGAGTTCCACGCCCAGTGTCACATTCGTGCGCCCCTGTCCACCTTTTTTGGTGATAATCTGAATGACGCCATTCGCTGCATCCGAGCCATAAAGCGTGGTAGCTGCACCACCGTTGATGAA
>CAZFBU010000209.1:2241-6035 GCA_964517175.1 uncultured Saprospiraceae bacterium | reverse complement strand
GTCATCGGCAACCCCGCCGCTACCGTCACGGTCGCCGGTCCAAATACCATTTGCGAAGGCGATGAGATCACGCTGACAGCGAGTGCGGGTTTTGCTTCTTACCAGTGGAGTAATGGCGATTCCGGGCAATCGATCAACGTCACCGAAGCGGGCACCTACATCGTTACAGCCACTTCTGCCGGCGGCTGTACGTCCATCCGACCGTTTCCCGTAGCGCCGGCTACGACGCTCACGCCCACCATTGTCGCCATTCCGTCCAGCACGGCCTGTTCCGATGGCAGCGCCAATATCACCCTGAGCGCTTCTCCGGGTTTTATTGCCTACGATTGGTCCACCGGACAAAGCGGCAGAAATATTTCCGTAAATTCCGGCGGCACTTACCGGGTAGAAGCGACCAACAACTTCGGCTGCGTGGGCGAAGCAGAGATCGTGATTGACGAAGCCCAGCGACCGACCCTCAACCGCATCGGCAACCAACAAGCCTGTGAATCCTTTGAACTGCCGGAAATTACAGGTAACAACCTCATCGATCCGGCGTATTATGCAGCGCCTAATGGACTGGGGCAGCGCTTTGAGCCGGGTGAAGTTATTACGACCAATCGGATTCTTTATGCTTTTGATGGCAGCCTGGGCTGTTCTGATCAGGAACAGGTGACCATCAATATCCTTCCGCCGCCCACTTTTGCAAATGTTTCCGATCAGGAAGCCTGCGAATCCTTCACCCTGCCGCCGCTGGTGGGTGCGCTGCTTACGCCTGCTCGCGGGTACTACACCCAGCCCGAAGCCGGTGGCACGCAACTGCCGGTGGGCACCGTGATTACTTCCTCGCAAACGATTTACGCTTACGACGAGTCGGGCAATTGTGTAACGGACATACCTTTTAACGTCACCGTAAACACGCCTCCCGATGTGGATGACATTCCGGATGCGAATAGCTGCCTGTTTTACGTATTGCCGCCCATCACTGGTACCAACCTGAGCGGAAATGAGGCTTACTTCACGGCAACGGGCGGCACGGGCACGCAGTTCAATCCCGGCGATACGATTTTCACCACGCAAACGCTCTTCATTTACGATGGCGTAGCGGGCTGTGATGATGAGGAATCCTTTACCGTGACGATCACCGCTGGCCCCGATGTGGATGATTTGCCAGATCAGACGGTGTGTACTTCTTTCACACTGCCTGACGTTACCGGTACCAATCTGAGCGGCAACGAAGCTTATTTCACCCAGCCCAATGGCGGCGGCATGAGGCTCATGCCCGGCGACATCATCAGTACCTCCCAGACGCTCTACATTTTTGACTCGGATGGTAGTTGTTCGGATGAAGAATCTTTCGATATTTTCATTGCCAATACACCGGATGTTTCGCCAATCGCCAACCAAACCGGCTGTGGCTTTGTCGTCCTCCCGGCTATCAATGGTACGGGTTTAACCGGCGGCGAGGCTTATTATACAGCTTCCGGCGGTACGGGTATCGTTTTCCAACCTGGCGATACGGTATTTACCTCCATGCCAATGTTCATTTACGATGGCGCTCCGGGCTGCGAAGATGAAGAAAGCTTTATGGCAGAGGTTTTACAGACCCCGGTTTTGGATAGCATTCCCGATCAGGAAGCCTGCGGTTTTTTCACCTTGCCGGAAATGACGGGCACAAATCTGAGCGGCAACGAAGCCTACTTCACAGAATCCGGTGGCAATGGCGATATGCTGACTGCCGGCGATGCCATTACCGGTACGGATACGCTGTTTGTTTACGATACGAATGGCACCTGCGAGGACGAAATATCATTTATTGTTACCATCAACGAAGAGCCGATCATCGATGAGCCGGGTACGCAGGAAGGGTGCGAATTTTACGTGCTCCCAACCATCTCCGGTTTTGCGCTCAGCGGCAACGAAGCTTACTTTACCGAAACGAATGGCGGCGGCACGATGCTCCTGCCCGGCGATACCATTCGCAACAACACGACTTTATTCATTTTTGATGATAATGGCGCTTGTACGGCAGAAGTTTCTTTCGACATTATTATCAACGATTTGCCCAATATCACGGTCACCTCGCAAGATGTCACCTGCAACGCGGCGGACGATGGTGCCATCGAACTGACCGTCACCGGCGTAGCGCCCTTTACATTTGATTGGGACATTGACACGCTTGACGGGCAGCAAAACACCACCGGACTCCCCGCTGGCATTTATAACATCACTGTCACCGACAATCAGCTCTGCTCCACAACAACTCAAGCTACCATCACCGAACCGGATGCGCTGATGCTCGCTTGTTCCGAGCAAAGTTCTGTCTCCGCTGTAGGACTGAGCGATGGCATTGCCAGTATCATTCTGAGCGGCGGCACGGCAAATTATAACATTGAATGGACTGGCCCGGTAAGTGGCAATCAAACTTTGACTACCGAAGACACCCTGGTAATCAGTAACTTACCTTCCGGCGCTTACGAAGTAACCGTCACCGATGCGAACGGCTGTACCGAAACCTGCAATTTCGCGATCAATGTTTTTGGCTGTGACATCATGCTGGATATGATCGGCCAAGATGCCTCCTGCCCCGATGCGGACGACGGCGCGATTACCGTCACGGTCACCGGCGGCACGGCGCCTTTCACCTTTGACTGGAGCAACGATGCGCTGGATGGTACGCAATCCCCTACCGGGCTCGCGGTCGGTAATTATGTACTGAATGTCACGGATGCCAATAATTGCGTGATGAGCGCCAACATCGACATCAATGCCCAATTTACACCGCCCACGGCGAACATTTCGGCGGGCGGCATTGCCTGTGGCGATGCGTGTTACACCTTCGATCTAAATTATGTCGGCGTGCCGCCTTTTGTTTTGGAATACGAAGTAAATGATGGTACAAATACCAGAATCGAAACCTTTATCACAAATCAGAACAACTCTACGCTGGACATCTGCCCCGCAGATTTCAGCATGGAGACGGATAGTGTCACCCTGACGTTCCTAAACCTGCTCGACGGCAATTGCCTCGCCAATTTATCGCAAACGGAAACCGTCATCTTCCTGCCCAATAGCCGGGATACGATCATGCAAACCCTCTGCGACGGCGAAAGCCTCACGGTGAATGGCGTCACTTACGATCAGGCGAATCCTTCGGGCACGGAAACCATCACCGGCGGCGCGGCGAACGGCTGCGATAGCATTATCGTTGTAGAATTATCGTTCCTGCCACCGGCCATTTTCGATTTAAACCAAACCCTTTGTGAAGGGGAAAGCACTACAGTCAACGGAACGGTTTATGATCAAAATAACCCTTCCGGCACCGAAACGCTAGTGAATGCAAGCGTGGAAGGTTGTGATTCCATTGTCAATGTCAACCTAAACTTTTTCGCACCGGCAGTTTTTGATCTGAATCAAACCCTCTGCGCGGGCGAAAGCATCACCGTGAACGGAAATGTTTACGATCAAAATAACCTATCCGGCACCGAAACGCTGGCGGGCGCAAGCATCAACGGCTGCGATTCAACCGTCAACATTAATCTTGATTTCTTCACGCCGGCGACGTTTGATTTGAATCAAACCTTGTGCGCGGGCGCAAGCATCACCGTGAACGGAAACGTTTATGATCAAAGCAATCCAGGCGGTACGGAAATCCTGGCAGGTGCGAATGCAAACGGCTGTGATTCCATTATCAATATCAACCTTGACTTTTTCGCACCGGCGATTTTTGATTTGAATCAGACGCTGTGCGCGGGGGAAAGCATTACGGTGAATGGTAATTTGTACGATGAAAATAATTCAAACGGAACGGAAAT
>CAZFBU010000209.1:0-2141 GCA_964517175.1 uncultured Saprospiraceae bacterium | reverse complement strand
ACGGAAATCCTCGCGGGCGCGAGTGCGGAAGGCTGCGACTCGACGGTCAATGTCAATCTGAGCTTCTTTGCTCCGGCAACTTTTGATTTGAACCAAACCTTATGCCCGGGGGAAAGCATCACCGTCAATGGCACGGTTTACGATCAAAATAATCCATTCGGTACAGAAACGCTGATCGGCGTAAGCGCTAATGGCTGTGATTCTGTCGTTAATGTCAATCTCGACTTCTTCGCACCGGCAGTTTTTGATCTGAATCAAACCTTGTGTGCGGATGAAAGCATCACCATCAATGGCACGGTTTACGACCAAAATAATCCAACCGGCACGGAAACGCTGGCGGGTGCGAGCATAAACGGCTGTGATTCCGTTGTCAGTATCAATCTTGACTTCTTCGCACCGGCTATTTTCGACTTGAACCAAACCCTGTGCGAAGGGGAAAGCATCACCGTGAACGGGAATGTTTACGATCAGAGTAATCCAAGCGGCATCGAAATTCTCACAGGCGCAAGCGTAAATGGCTGCGATTCAACGGTTAATATAAATCTGACGTACGTTTTCCCATCTGTAAATAACCTCGAAATGACTTTGTGCAGCGGCGAAAGTCTGGTGGTCAACGGCGTTACTTACGATGCCAATAACCCAAGCGGTACAGAAACGATCATGGGCGGCGCGGCGAACGGCTGCGACTCCATCATCAACATCAATTTGAGCTTTTTCCCGGCAATCACGGCGGCGATGGAGGGCAGCACCAGCATTTGCGCGGGCGAAACGGCTACGCTGACGTTCCGCTTCAGCGGGGCTTCTTTGTTTGATGTGCGTTATTCGGATGGCAATAATCCGGCAGTGGAACTGACCAATATCGTCGATGGGCACACCATTCAGGTCAACCCAACGGTAACTTCGACTTATACCATTGAATTTGTTGCAGTTGATGGTTCTGCATGTTCGGCGCAAATTGGCGGCAGCGCCACCATTGAAGTGAGTAATTTGACCACAGCGGCAGTCGTGGCGACCGACTTTGGCGGCTTTGGTGTGAGTTGTACGAATAGTACCGACGGCGTTGTTTCGGTCAATATAAATGATGGCATTGCGCCTTTCACTTACACCTGGAATACCGGCGCAAATACCCAACAACTCAACGGCGTGGGCGCTGGTAATTACACGGTTACCGTCACTGATGCAGTGGGCTGCGCGGCAATTTCATCGGTGAGTCTTACCGCTCCGCAACCTATCACGGTGAACAATAGCACTCGCGATCCGCTTTGCTCCGGCGATCGTTCGGGCGCGATTATCATCGACAATATCACCGGCGGTGCGCCGCCTTACGAAGTCTCGCTGGATGGTCAATCCTACCGCGCGATCAATGGCTTTCCGTATGAACTGAGCGGGCTGGAAGCAGGCAATTACAACGTTTTCGTGCGCGACATCAACGATTGCAATGTGCAGTTCAATGCTTCCATCGTCGCCGTTTCCGATCCGAGTGTAGAGTTGGGTGATAACATCATCGTGGCGCTGGGCGATAGCGTAGAAATCGAAGGTTTGGTAAACTTTACGCCGAGCAAGATCGAATGGTCGCCGACCGACTTCCTGTCTTCGCCGGACATGCTGCGCACCTTTGTGACGCCGGAAGAAAGCACGACTTACACGCTGACGATTTCGGATACGTCGGGCTGCGTAGCTACCGATCAGATCATCGTTCTGGTCAATCGGGAGCGCAAGGTATTCATTCCCAATGCTTTCAGCCCGGATGGCGATGGCAATAACGACGTGTTTTATATCTACGGCGGTAACGACGTGGTTCGCATCAAGAACTTCATCGTCTTCGACCGCTGGGGCAACCAGATGTTTCTGCGCGATGAGTTTCTGCCCAATGACCCGCTTTTTGGCTGGGATGGCACCTTCAATGGCAGAGACGTAAGCATTGGCGTTTATACGTATTACGCTGAGATAGAATTCATTGACGGTTTTATCGAAATCTTCAAAGGCGATGTGACGGTTGTGAGGTAATAACATGAGTCATCCCTAATTTTTACTGCACTCGTCCCATCGGGACGAAATATTGGTAAAAATGATCTATTGTGTCGACTTGCATGCCGCGCCAAAGGCATCCCGATGGGATAGGTATGCTTTATAACGCGTAC
>CAZFBU010000208.1:4167-6107 GCA_964517175.1 uncultured Saprospiraceae bacterium | reverse complement strand
TAACCATTTAAATCTTTAGTGTTATGAAATTTTATTTGAATCCCAATCAAATGATGGATCTGGGTCAGTTTAGCCAGTGGCAACAGTTGTTGCGCGACCTGAAGCAATCGCTGAATTCCATCAAGATCAGCCTTTCGATGGAAGAGCGCCGCCGCAGCCGCAAGATGGGTCCGCGCCGCCTCGCCTACGCCCATGCCGCCGAACGCCGGGGCGTGCAACACGAGGATGTGATGCCGCGCACATTTACAGCCATTCAGTTCACCAATCTATTGGCGTTCTACAATGAATTAAACAAAGTGCAGTCGCAACTTAGTGAAGTCCAGGAGATCATCGATGATACGCTGATGGCTGCCGGTATCGATGCCATGACGCTCACCAAGCTAGTGCACGACGGGTTGCGCAGCGCCAACGCCATCGACCCTTCGCTGGATAATGCTTTGAATGAATTGGATGAATTCAACAAAAAAGCGCAAGCGGAGGAGGAGGAGGACGAGGTGCTTCCCGAAGGAGAGGTAGCGTAAACCAAAAGCCCCCGACGATGCAGTCGGGGGACAAAAAGGTAAACGCACTGGTTTGTGAAACAAAATTATGACTGATGTACTCTTATTTCTTTTGTTGTGATTCCCAGTTAATATCAATGTACTCCCAGTTAATGTTTTCACCTTCAATGCGTAATATCATAAACCCTTCTTCATCATAGCGCACCCCATCTCCCCGGTCGTCAACTCTTCTCCAGGAGGGTCTTCCGGCAATAGCGCCACCGGTAATAAACCGCGTTCTATTTTGAACATTGATGTCTTCTACCCAGTGCATGTGTCCTTGTAAAACCAGTTTTAAATTATGTTCTTTAAATAAATCCAATACTTCTTTGCGATTATACACCCACAATTCATTGGGCACTTCCGTAATTGGATTTTTCGGGTACACTTGTCTCTGAGTCGATATTAATGGAATGTGCGTCGTAATGACGATAGGAGTAGCGTGATTTACCTTTGCCAGGTCTTCTTTGAGCCACTCCATTTGCGGCGCATTAACAAGCCCGATATAGCGCTGGTCTTTTTCTTCAATGGAGTTCAGTACAATAAAATGCCAGCCTTTGTGATCAAAAGAATAGTAGGATTTGCCCAGGTGACGCTCAAACATGCCGTATTTGTAATCGGGATGCGTCGAATCTATATCACTTTCTTTATAAATACCAAACAATTCATGATTGCCGATGCAATGATAAACCGGCATTTTAAAACCCTGAACCGCATTTTTGTACATCCGGAACAAAGAATCAGAGCGTTCAAAATTTCCTCTTAAAACATCATAAACGAGGTCGCCACCCGTCATTACAAAATCGGCATCAAGCGTGTTGGCTTTTTCAATAGCTCCTGAGAATGCTGTCGCCGCGCCTCTTTCCGGCTGAAGATGGATATCGGTCATAAAAATGAACGAAAAAGAGTCTGCAACTTCCATCTTGCTATCTTGAGCAAAAATAAGATGGATTTGAAAACTTAGGAAAAAGATAAAAATAAATAATTGTTTCATGGATATCAGATTTTAAAAGGCGGCTATTCAATCCACGTAAGTCAAATAACCGCCTTCGTATTAAATAAAAGGTATTGCTGTTGTTCAGATTTTACAAATCTCAAAGATTTACAAAATCTCATCCACTCATTTGATCCAGTGCTAAATAAAATTTAATACCCTGGATTCTGCTGCATGTTCTCTCTCAGGTTGGCGTCAATGACGACCTGCGGAATCGGGAATAGTCGGTCACGCTCGGTGATTAATTGACCTCCATTTTGGTTGTACAACTTTGTTCTTTCCAGCCATCTGCCCGTTCTTAGCAGCGTATATCTTCTGTGTTCCTCGAGCATCAGTTCGCGGGCGCGCTCATCGAGAATAAAATCAATATCGACATCAGCGCCGGTTATTTCTGTGGTATTTGCCCG
>CAZFBU010000208.1:0-4067 GCA_964517175.1 uncultured Saprospiraceae bacterium | reverse complement strand
AAAATGGTATCTCCATAGTTGAAGCCCGGCGGCAAATTATCAGCCGGCGCAGGAGCGTTTGCCAGCGCATCTCTCAGGACGAAGAACTTTCTAATTGCGAAATCTGAACCGCGATCATCCTGACCGTCAAAGTTTTCAATCGACCATTTAGTCAGAGAGTTTCGACCAAACCCGCGACCGCCCCTGTCAATCGTTACCTGAAAAGGCGATACACCATCCACTCTGATGCTCACGTATCGGCTATGGTGATCTCTCCGGGTGTTATTGTTGCCGCCTCCGCCAATGGTATTTCGCTGATAATTGAATACCCAAAGCGCTTCTGTATTGCCTTGCTTTCTATTGATGTTTCCATCGGTAAACATATCCATAAAGGGAACGCCCGGGTTGCCGGAATTAACACCATACCGGGCGGTAATCAATTGATATTCGGGTGTTTCAAGAACTTTATTGGCCCAGTTTAAGGCATTATTGGCATCGTTTATGGTGAGATAAGCCTCCGCCAGATAATGCTGAATAGCGCCTTTGGTCAGAGTGCCTGCCTGCCGCGGCTCTACCGGAATGTGCTGCTCGGCAAAAAGCCAATCGGCGATCATTTGATCCCGCACTTCATTTACCGGCGTTCTTTCCCAATCTGCCTTGATAGTCGTGCCGGTGGATGGCTCCAGATTTAAGGGAACATCTCCCCAGCCAAAAGTAAGATGCCGGTATGCCCATGCTCTCAAGGCTCTTGCCTCCGCTAGAACTAGATTTTTATTGCTCGCTTCATTACCGGGGCCTCCCGTCCAGTCCACATCGTTCCTGGTTTCAGCTTCTTCAATGATTACATTGGCAGCATTCACGATACTATAAAGCCAGGTAAATACATTTGCATAAAACTGCTCACTGGGGTTATTAACATCTCCCCAATCCTGGGCTATTCTCGCAAATCCGCTAGACCTGTGATTGGTCGTCAAGACATCCGTGCCGTTCATCGTCATTTGCTGCACGGTTCGTGTACCTGACAATGCTTCCTTTTCTCTTCTCACTTCTGCGTAAAGTCCATTTAGTGCAATTTCAAATCCGCTGTAATCCACAAATAGCGAAACGGACGTGACAATATTGGGCGGATCTTCATTGAGTAAATCTTCATTACAGCTTTGCAAAGCCATAAAAAACAGCGCGATCGTTATAAATAATTTTATGTTTTTCATGTTTTAAATTCTTTAATTTTTGATGGTAATTCCAAAGACATATTCCTTTTGAAGCGGTATGGTGCCTCTACCCGAATCGAGCTCTGGGTCAGACTCCTGCCAGTCGGTGATGGTCAGTAAATTTCGACCAGTGAAATAAATGTCCACATTGTTCAAGCCGATTTTACGAATCCAATTTTGCGGTAAATTATAAGAAAGCGTAATGTCCTTAAAGCGAATAAAGCTGGCATCCTGATAAATCGGTGCGCGGAAGCCTTGCTGAATTCCAGCATTGATGTTATTGGCGTAAAAATCGTTGGTTGGATTATCGGGTGTCCACCAGTTTTTCAGTATCACATTCCTGCGCACGCCGGAAGACGCAGATTGGTCCTGAAAAAGTGCGTTTTCTTTGGTCACACCGTGTACGCCGTGAATGAAAAAGATCAGATTGAAATTCTTGTAGCCAAATGAATTGGTAAATCCCCAAATATATTTTGGGTCTCTCTGCCCGATAATGGTGCGATCATCAGCGGTGGTTACTCCATCGCCGTTGACATCTCTGATTTTTACGAACCCAGGCTGGGTATTGAAACTTGCGGCCTGGTCTGTTTCATCCAGTTGCCATACACCATCAAACTGAAAATCGAAATTACTCGTAATCGGTTCGCCGATGAATAAGCCACTGGCAACATCATCTACCTCTCCATTTTCACCTAAGCCCAGTGATACAATCTCATTTTGAATGTGTGAAAAATTGAAATTTGCATTCCAGGATACAACCCCTGCCAATGTCTGTGCTGTACTCAAGGAGAGTTCGATCCCTCTGTTTTTGGTCTCGCCAATATTATCAACAATAGAGCTAATACCATGTACGGGAGAAATGGTCCGATTCAGCAATAAATCTTCGGTATTCGTATTGAAATAATCAATGCTACCGAATATCGTATTGTTGAATATCCCGAAATCCAATCCGAGGTTGAGCGAACGACTCGTTTCCCAACTAAGCACCGGGTTAGCTAAATTATCCGGTACAGCTCCGGGCAGTGATGTCTGGTCATCCACGAAGTTTTGTGTGCGGTATTTAGCAATGGATTGGTATGGATTAACCGCCTGGTTACCATTTCCACCATAAGAAGCCCTTAGTTTTAGAAAGTCAATAGGTCCTTCCTCGGGGAAGAAATTTTCTTTGCTGATGGCCCAGGCTGCGGCCACGGTTGCAAAATTACCCCATTTGTTGTCATCTCCAAAACCGGAATAACCATCCCTTCTTCCAGTGAACGTAAGGAAATATTTTTCCTGAAAAGCATAATTTAATCTCAGCATCGTGGAGATTATATCCGTCTGGGTAAATAAAAATTCAGGAATGACCACCTGCGCCTGCGCTGCATTGTAGAAGGAAGTAATGTCATTTGGGAAGCCCTCGGCACGCAGCCGGTTGGAAGTAAACTTATCTTCCTGATAACTGTACAATCCGGTGATGCTCACGCCATGTTCTCCGAAAGTATTGCGGTAATCGAGTATGTTTTCGAGTACGGTAGTGTTAAATTGCGACTGCTCCACATCGGCGGTCCCTCCTGATTCCAATCCTGCTTTTGTATTGCGCCCTCGGTAGGTGCTGGCATCCACAGAACGCCGCGTAATTCCTGAATTTAACCGATAGCTCAATCCTTCAAGAAAAGGAAAGTCTATTTGCAGGTAGTTATTCGATAGTATTTGCTGAGCTTTATCTGTATTTTCGTAGTTGATCGGCTCCAGCGGATTACCGATATCCGTGAATTCGGGCCATGGGTATATCGTCAGATTGCCATTTTCGTCGAATGCATTGACGAGCGGATTTTTTCTTCCCACATCGCTCAGGTCTAATCCTACACCACTACGGTCATCATCGGTATATTGGGTTCTGGTTCCTACCCTCATCCAATCCGTTATTTTTACATCCAGGTTTACCCGACCAGTGATTCGAGTGTAATCATCATTCAAAGTAATGCCCGTGACATCCAGATAACTACCTCCGAAATAGTAGTTTATTCTGTCTGTACCACCGGCTACCGACAAGTTATGCTGCTGGCTATTCCCATTTCTAACCGCCAAATCCTGCCAATTGGTAAAGGTGCCATTGTCAAAATTTTCCTGCTCCGTAGCGGTGACATTACCGGGTTCCCGAATTTCTTTAAAATCATAAAATTCCGCTCCGTTCATATAGTTGGGTAACTGGTCAAATTCCTGAACAGCGTATCTGCCATCGTAAGTGATGGTGGGTTTTCCCGTTCTGCCTTCTTTGGTTGTAATAAGAACAACCCCGTTGGAACCACGCGCCCCGTAGATGGCGGTTGCGGAGGCATCTCTTAATACTTCAATAGAGGCGATATCGTTCACGTTAATATCTCTTAGCTGACCATTATAGGGTATTTGATCCACGATGATCAGGGGGGTATTATTAGCCAGGATAGAATTTCGCCCCCTCACGATGATCGATTCGGAAGAAGCTGCACCTGCCTGACTTTGGGTCACCGTCACACCTGGTATAGCGCCTTGAATGGCTTGCGCAACATTCAGGTTGGGTACCTTATCCAGGCGTTGCTGAGGGATAGAAGCCACCGCACCGGTGTATTCGCTTTTTCTTTGCGTTCCATAACCTACTACCACAACCGCATCTAATTCTGTGGAAGTAACCGCTAGCTGAATCTCCAACTGCGCTTGTCCACTTACCTGCACTTCCGTTGTCCGATAGCCGATGTAGGAGACCACCAGCGTTGCGGCGCCTTCATCCGGTACAGCGATGGTAAAGTTGCCGTTGTTGTCCGTCACGCTGCCCTGCCCGGTTTCTTTCACGACGACCGCCGCGCCGATCAGCGGTTCGCCGTCGGTGGAGGTGATGGTGCCTCGAATGATTTGGTC
>CAZFBU010000207.1:0-6186 GCA_964517175.1 uncultured Saprospiraceae bacterium | reverse complement strand
TATTCTGGAAGGGGGTAAACTATGTTTGGACTATAATTTGGGGTATCCTGAAAGGTAGTTAAACTATGCAGGATATATAGTTTGGGGAGGTGGTAGGTATAGTTCAATTATACTTTGGAAAGGGGGGAATTACACCTGAAGTATAGTTTGGGGTATTCCGGAAGGGGGGTAAACTATATCCGAGATATAATTTGGGGAGGTAGAAACAGTAGTTGAATTATAGCTTGCAAGGGGGCAAACTATATGCAGCGTCCAGTTTCAATGCTTGTACCATAAAAAAAGCGGAGAAAACGCGTTTTCCCCGCTTGGTACCCGGAGTGGGACTTGAACCCACACGGGCATTACTGCCCACAGGATTTTAAGTCCTGCGTGTCTACCATTCCACCACCCGGGCGTGTAGCGTTTGAAGTTCAAGGTTTAAAGCTTTGAATGGAATACCGGAACAAATGCTACGATGTAAAAATAAAAAAAGGCGTGAACTTTTCACACCTTATTTTGAGCGGATAACGGGACTCGAACCCGTGACCCCGACCTTGGCAAGGTCGTGCTCTACCAACTGAGCTACATCCGCTTGTTTCTTGCCGTTTTGCTTTGGCGAATGCAAATATAAGATGATTCAGCCTAAGGAAGCAAGTATTTTTTAGAATTTTTTCAAAAAAAGTGCGTGCTTCGTTGCTGCTTGCTGAAAAGCAAGTTTTTGTGGAAGCTTATTGCTGGTATTCGATTCTTCGCTTGATGTAGTAGTAGGTTTCCAACTGCGAGCGGATGGCAATGTCCGAGCCGTTTTTGCGATATTGATTGGCGAGGTCGCTATCCAATATCCGGGCTTTTACGTTATCGTTCAGTTGAATTTGCATGAAATCGTGAATTTCCTGCTTCAGGTCTTCATCATAAATCGGAAACGCCGTTTCTACCCGGTAGGTCAGGTTTCGTACCATCCAGTCGGCTGAAGAAAGGTAGGTTAAATTTTCGCCCCCGTGATGGAAGATGAACACCCGCGCATGCTCCAGAAAACGATCGACAATGCTAATGGCTTCAATGTTTTCACTCAGTCCCTGTACGCCGGGTACCAGGCAGCAGATGCCCCGCACGATGAGCTTGATTTTCACGCCCGCCTGACTGGCTTCGTACAGTTTTTTGATCATCGGCAAATCCTGGATGCTGTTCATTTTCAGGATCATTTCGGCGGTCTTACCTTCTTTGGCCTGCGCTATTTCAAAATCAATCAATGCCTCCAGCCCCGAACGCAGGTTGAATTTGCCAACCAACAGGTGCTCAAAGTCGTGCATCGGCAGCTTTACAGTTTCCAGGAAAGAAAAAATGCGCGCCACTTCGCCGGTAATGCGCTCGTCGGCAGTGAACAACCCAAAATCGGTATATACTTTGGCGGTATCTTCATGGAAATTTCCGGTGGACAGGTACGCATAAAGCCTGGCGTTGCGCATCTCCATGCGCCTTACCAGCGCCAGTTTGGAGTGCACCTTAATGCCCGGAAAACTGTACTGCACATTCACGCCGGCTTGCTCCAGCTTTTCGCCCCATTCGAGGTTGGCTTCTTCGTCGAAGCGGGCTTTCACCTCAATGAATACCGATACCTGCTTGCCCGCCTTCACCGCGTCCATGAGCGCCTGCATGATGCGGGAATTTTTGGCAACCCGGTAATGCACAATTTTTATATGCGTGACCTTGGGGTCGCGAGCAGCCTCTTCGAAGAATCGGATAACAGAAAAATAGGAATGATAGGGTACAAATATCATTCGGTCTTTCTCCTTGATAGTTTGGAAAAAGTCTGCGGCGTTTTCGAGCGGCCGGTAGGGCAGTGGTGGCAGTGGCTGGTTTTTCAGATAAGCCAGTCCGAAATCGGGAAATTTGAAAAAGTCAAAATTGTTATGATAGCGTCCTTCGCGCAGAAGGTCATGTTTATCGAGTTCAAAAACATCCATCAGAAAGTCCAAAAGCTCGGATGGCATTTCGCGGTCATACACAAATCTGGAAGCAGGCCCGACGTGCCGTTTGGTCAGGCTTTCTTTGATCTTCTGAATGAGATCTCCGGAGAATTCATCGTCGATGTACAGTTCTGCGTCGCGTGTGAGTTTGATAGAATAGGTATCGAGAATATCGTAGCCCGGAAACATCCAGGAGACGCTGTGCCGGACGATGTCGTCCAGAATGATGAGGTCGTGTTGGTCTTTTGCGGACGGTAGCTTCAGGAAGCGCGGCAGATGATCGGATGGGATTTTGACGATGGCATACTCGTAAGAAGCCTCGGGGTCATTTTTGTCCTGCATGAAAACCGTCAGGTAGAGCGAAGCATTATTCAAAAAAGGGCGGATTTTTTTGCCCACCAGCAGTACCGGCTGCACAAACGGGAGCATGTGGTCGCGAAAATATGCTTCCACGAATTCTTTTTGTTCATCTTTCAAATTCAGACGGCGCAGAATGTTGATGTTGTGTTTACTGAGTTCCGGGATAATCTGTTTTTCAAATATTTCATTAAACTTTTCCTGCTGCTTATTGACGAGCCGCTGGATTTCCCGAACGGTTACCTTCGGGGAAATTTCCAGTTCGCGTTTGGTTTTTTTGCCAACGCGGAGCAGGTTGCGATGATTGGCCATGCGCACCCGGAAAAATTCGTCGAGATTGGAAGAATAGATTGCCAGGAACTTGAGTCGTTCGAATAAAGGCACGCCGGGGTCCATGGCTTCCTGCAGTACGCGATAGTTGAAAGATAACCAACTGATATCCCGATGAATATAGGGCAGTTCGTCTTCGGCAAACAGCAAACTTTTGTTGATGATAACGCGCGGTCTGGTCACGATTTGGGTGTTTGAAATTTAAAAGGAATCCAAATTTACAATTTTTGCTAGAACAAGCTGATTTGTTGCCCGGAGTTTTCGTTCAGTTTTGGTCCTCGCGTTTGCATACGCTTGTCTTTTTGCAATGACTTCAACAAGTAAGCTGCGATTTCCGGCGCCTGAACATTATCGGGTTCGTGCGTGAAAAAATAGACCTCGGATAAGCCCTGCTCAAACCATTGGGTAATGCGCTGCACCCATTCATCCAGCCGGGTGTAATCGCTGGGGTGTAAGCCATTGCCGACAAAGCGCACCATCGCTGTGCCGGTGGTCAAGCCCATGTGCAACACGTCGCGCCGCCCGGCTACGTCGGTCAGAACGGTCGAGGTTTGATGCTCCGTGAGCGTGGCAAAAAGCTTCTCGGTATTTTCCGGATGATCAAACCAGCTTTCGTGCCGCACTTCGATGGCGAGTGAAATTTCCTTTGGAAATCGTTGCAAAAAAGCGTCCAGAGCAGGTAGTTTATCCGCGTCGAAATAAGGCGGTAATTGCAGGAAGCAACAGCCGAGTTTTTCCTGCAAACCGGCGGCGGCATCGCAGAACAGGGTGATCTGGTCGCCACGCAAACCCAGGTCGCGGCTGTGGCTGATGGTTTGCGGAATCTTCGGGCAAAATTTGAAATCCGGGGTTGACTCATTGTACCATTTTTCAATCGTCGAAAAGGTGGGAATGCGATAGTGCGTGGTGTTCAGTTCGATGGTGTTGAACTGCCGGGCGTAATGCCGCAGGTAATCTCGCTGCTTCGTGCCAGCCGGATAGACCGTGCCCACCCATTCTTTCATGCTCCAGCCCGTCGCGCCAATGTAAAAATTCCATTGCTTTTGCTCGAAAGCATATTGTTGTAAAACCGGATTGGTGATCGCTGCGTCCGCTGGAAGCGTGAAGTCGATATCGGATACGTCCGGCAATTTTCCAAACTTCATGAATGGCTGTTTTTTACAAATATAAAATTTCGCGCCGTAGATTTGCCAAATCTGTGAAGGATAAAACCGATAAGATGGCGATGAACGAAGATTTTTTACAACAAAAACTGGAAGAGCGCCGGGCGCAAAATGCTTTGCGGGAGCTGCCTGCTGCGCGCAATCTGGTAGATTTTTGCTCGAATGATTACCTGGGCTTCGCGCGTTCGATGGCGGGGGTATCGGCTGCTTCGGGTGGCGCTACCGGTTCGCGCCTGATTTCCGGGAATAGCGACCTGGCGGAACAACTGGAACAGCAGATCGCCGATTTTCATCATGCTCCCAGTGGCTTGATTTTTAACGCCGGCTACGTCGCCAATATCGGTTTACTGTCCTGCATTGCTTCCCGCCACGACACGATTTTGTACGACCAGTTGGTGCACGCTTCCATCCGGGAAGGCATTCGCTTGTCGCAAAGCAAATCTTATTCGTTTTTGCACAATGATATTGCCGATTTACAGAAGAAAATACAGCGCGCTTCGGGTAGGATTTTCATTGTCGTCGAAAGCATTTATTCGATGGATGGGGACGAGGCGCCTTTACGGCAAATTTGCCAGATAGCTGCGGAAAATAATGCGTATCTGATTGTAGATGAGGCGCATTCCAATGGCGTTTTCGGCGAAAATGGGGAGGGGCTGGTCGTGGAGCAAAACCTGCAGGCGCAGGTCTGGGCGCGGATTCATACCTTTGGCAAAGCGATTGGCAGTCACGGCGCTATTGTACTGGGCTCCAGTATTTTGCGTCAGTATCTGATCAACTTTTCCCGGGCTTTTATTTACACTACGGCGTTGCCATTGCATACCTTGCAGGCGATTCAAATTGCCTATGAGCAATTGCCGAATAATCTTTCTATATCGCGAACCCATCAAAATATTTCCTTGTTCAAAAAGCAATTGAGTGTGCAGTACAAATCCTATTTCGTGGAAAGTCGCAGCCCTATTCAGTGCCTGATCTGGGCGGGAAATGATCGGGTAAAGGCATTCGCGCGGGCGGTGCAGGCAGCGGGGTTTGATGTGCGCCCGATTCTGCACCCGACGGTGCCGATGGGGGAGGAGCGGTTGCGAATTTGCCTGCATGCCTTCAATTCAGAACAGGACATTTCGGAATTAGCCAAAACGATCAATTTATACCTTGCAAAATATGCGTAAAGGAGTTTTTGTAACAGGCATTGGAACGGAAATCGGCAAAACGGTGGCCTCGGCTATCCTGACCGAAGCGCTGGAGGCGGATTACTGGAAGCCGGTGCAATCCGGCGATCTGGATAATACGGATACGATGAAAGTGCAACGCTGGATCAGCAATTCGAAGACAAAATTTCACCCGGAAACCTATCGCCTGCACACGCCCATGTCGCCCCACGCAGCAGCGGAAATTGACGGTGTGCAAATCAGGCTGGACCGCTTTCACCTGCCGGAAACCGATAATTTTTTGCTCGCCGAAGGGGCTGGCGGACTGATGGTACCCCTGAATAATCAGGATTGCATCATCGATCTGATCGCGCGCCTGGGTCTGCCGGTGGTGCTGGTTTCACGGCATTACCTGGGGAGTATCAATCATACCCTGCTCAGCATTGAAGCTTTGCAACGGCGCAATATTCCCATTGCCGCGCTGATTTTCAACGGCAAAGAACATCCGACCACGGAGTCTGTCATTCAGCGCATGAGCGGCTTGGAAGCGTTGACAAGAATTGAAGATTTGACTGAAATTAATCAACATTTCGTGCAAAAAGAGGCGGAACGTTTACGGGATAAGCTGCAACGATTGCGGCAACTTACCCCATGATTTTATCCGTCACCATCATCGGTAAGGCTTAAAAACCGGATTTCTACCCGCTGATTTTTTTGCCTGCCTTCCGGCGTATCATCCGAAGCAATGGGGAAGCGTTTGCCGTAGCCCTTGTGGAACAAACGTTTTGGATTGATCCCTTTGTCGATCAGATAATCGGAAACGGCTTTGGCGCGTTCGGTAGAAATGCGATCGCAATAATCAGCCGGTGGCAATCCATTGGTGTGACCGCCGATTTCCACGACCAGCGTTGGATTGTCTTCCAGGAAGTTGAATAATTCAATTAACACCGGCTCGGATTGCTCATTGATATTGGTACTATCGGCATCGAATTGCAACGACTCAATCCGCATGGGCTCTCCGGACTTGATCATGTCCAGCGTCAGCTCGGGCAAAATTCGCTTTGGAATATCGACCAGTGTTGTCGCCTGGCAACCATTGGCATCGGTGATGGTGACCGTGTGCGAGCCGATCGTTAGCTCTTGTGCGGCGGCTACCGTTTCTCCATTCGACCATTGATAGGTGTAATTGGGTGTGCCTCCGGTTACTTCGGTCGTCGCTTTTCCGTCTCTCGTCGCCTCGGTCGT
>CAZFBU010000206.1:0-6207 GCA_964517175.1 uncultured Saprospiraceae bacterium | reverse complement strand
CCATTGCTCCGGGATATGAGCGAGCAAACCTTCCGCGAGGCATATGGTGCACAGACCCCCCCCGCCCACATGGACGCCTACACGCAAAGCGCTTTTACAATAGCAGCGATTGAAATGGAATTGCAAAATGATAAGAGTCGGTATTTTCTGCTTCGCCATGCCGGCGACTGGGCGGGCTACGCGCTGGTGCGCTGGGACGAAACACACGAAAAGCTACAGAGCGAACACGCCATGATGCTGCACCGGATTTATCTGTTGCGGCGGTTTTGGGGCATGGGGCTTGGAAAAATTCTGCTGGAGCATGTTGCGCAGTTTGCGGAAAAGGAAGGCTACGACTGGCTCTGGCTGTCCACTTGGGATCAGAACGAACGCGCCATCGAGTTTTACCTAAAAGCCGGTTTCGAGCATTTTGGTTATTATCAGTTTTGCTTTGGCAATGAAGTGCACAACGATTGGGCCATGCGAAAATGGCTCAAAAATCCCCGATCAGCCTGAAGGAATCCAGAAATTTATCGGTGGAGCGATTGAGGCTGCGATTCTTGTGCGTTACTGTTTGCAGGGTGTAAAGGCGATGTTTAATTACAAAGGCTTTCGTTTTGATCAGCGCGCCGCCGTCGAGATAATTGATTCGCCACAACTTTCCGGGGTAATTTTGATAGGACGTATTTCGTTCGTACAGCAGTTCCCCGTCCACGCTTTCCTGAGCGGCTTCCAATGTGGCGGCAAATAATTCTTCGATCAGTTCCGTCGAATCCGAATGCACCGTGCCCGGCGGGTAATCGCAATAACTCAGCATATACAACACATTGTCGGCGTTTTTATCCTCGGTTTGAAAAAAGAAAGTATGATAAGCCAGCGTACCGATGGGCGTTGATACGGAATCGACCTTTTCGGTCATTTCACCGGGCGAAAGAATGCTGAAACGTCCGTCGTAATTTTTTAATTCGCGCCAGTTTTTGCTTTCCGGCGACAAGTCCACCGTCACTTTCAAAGGCGTCGGGATGGTATCCGTTGCCGCAAAAGCGCACGCCAAGGGCAAAATAAGCCAACTAAACAAAAAGATGTACTTCATCGTAGTGAAATGATTTTCAAATGAAGGAGGTCATTACGAACGAGAAAGTTGTATGAAAAATTGGTGGAAGAGGGGAAAAAAGAGTACCTTTTTCAAAATTTTGGTAAAAGTATGGCTTATACCTACGACCACCCCCGCCCGGCGCTCACTGTGGATTGTGTGATTTTTGGGCTGGACGAAAGCCACAAGCTGAAAGTGCTGCTCATTCAGCGAGGGCACGAGCCTTTTCAGGGGCATTGGGCCTTGCCCGGCGGCTTCGTGGAAATGGATGAAACGCTGGAAGAAGCAGCGCTGCGCGAACTGGAGGAAGAAACCGGCGTAAAAGATGTATTCATTGAGCAGTTATACACCTTTGGCGAGCCCGACCGCGACCCCCGGGGCAGGGTAGTTAGTGTGGGATATTTTGCATTGGTCAATCTCTCGGAGCACCCCGTGCAGCCTTCTTCTGATGCAAAAAATGTCGAGTGGTTTGAGTTGGAAAACATTCCCGATCTGGCATTCGACCACCGTGAAATACTGGAAATAGCCACGACGCGCCTGCGCGCAAAGGTACGCTATCAGCCCATTGGGTTTGAGTTGCTGCCGGAAAAATTTACGCTGACGCAGCTGCAAAATTTGTACGAAACTATTCTGGGCGTGAAAGAATCGTTGAATAAGCGGAATTTCCGGACCCGTATTCTGAAAATGGGCGTTTTGAAAGAGGTTGGCAAGCAGGAAGGCGTGGCGCACCGACCGGCAAAATTGTATGCTTTTGATAAGGAAAAATACGAACAGCTCGTCAAAGATCGCTACGAAGACCTGATCAAACGCGGCGTCGATTTTGAAATATGATTCTGTTATCACAAATAACCAATAACAACTAACAACAACAATTATATATGGTAAGCATCATCATGGGTTCGGATTCTGATCTGCCGGTTATGCGGGCTGCCGCCGATTTTCTCTGGGAAATGGACATCCCTTTTGAACTGACGATTGTTTCCGCGCATCGCACGCCCGATCGCATGTTCGACTTTGCCGGCAAGGCACACGAACGCGGCGTGCAGGTCATCATCGCCGGGGCGGGTGGTGCGGCGCATCTGCCGGGCATGGTCGCTTCGCTTTCTCCGTTGCCGGTGATTGGCGTACCTGTGAAATCTTCCAACTCCATTGATGGCTGGGATTCTATGCTCTCCATTTTGCAAATGCCCAACGGTGTGCCGGTAGCGACGGTAGCGCTCAACGCAGCGAAAAACGCCGGTATTCTGGCAGCCCAGATACTTGGAGCAAGCGATAAAACGGTTCGCGACAAGATCATGGCTTACAAAGCCGATCTGAAGGCGCAGGTACTGGAAAAAGCCCGCCGCATAGAAGCCGAAGGGTACGAAGGTTTCAAATCTAATTGAGGAACAAAACAACAGCGTTACATTCTCAGTAGTCCGTGCAATCTTGATCTCTCGCAAAGACGCGGAGGCGCCGGGGTTTGTTTTTTAGTATAAATTTTTACAGCGTATTGATTCCCATTCTGATAAAAAAAGATGAGCCATCCCGATATTGGCTGCATTTTGTCTTTTGTAACGCTGTGCCAAAAATTCGGAATGACTCACGCTGAAAATCAAGATATTATGAACCGGTTAACGGTTACGGTTTTGCACTTTTCTTCTTTTCCGCACCGGCAAAATCGCCGGCTTTCACAAAGGTCATTTTATCCGGATCAATGTATTTTTTCATAGCAGCATTCACCTGCTCAACGGTCAGATTTTTCACTTTTTCTTCCAGTTCGGAATCCCACATCATGGTTCGATTGAGAAAGAGATTACTTTCCAGCTTTCCGACCAGCGCGCGATCCTGCGCACGATTGAGGCGCTGCGCTTCCAGCCAGCCATTTCTGGCGGCTTCGACTTCTTCGGCTGTAAAGCCATCCTGGTGTACTTTTTCAATTTCCTCCCGGAAAGCCTTTTCCAGTGCATCCCGGTTTTCGGGAGCATAAATGGCATAAGCCGTTAAAGAGCCGGATTCATCAATAGCGCCGGCATTGAAAAACGATCCGACGCCGTAACTCAACCCCTCTTTTTGGCGAATTCTGTCGGCCAGGCGCGAGTCCAGTCCGCCGCCGCCCAGCATATAATTGCCCAATAGCAAAGCCGGGTAGTCTGGATGGTTGACCCCCATTTTGATATTCAAGCCTGCAAAAAACATGGAGTTGGCTTTGTCCGGCGTTTCGATGTTGACATTCTCCACCTTATTGGGTATATACGGATTGTCAATACGCTTGTAGGATACCGGGCTGTTCCAGGCAGCAAATTCTTCGAGCAGTACTTCCTTGACCGCATCCTCATCAAAATCGCCGACAACGGACACCGTAGCGCCGCCTTTGGTTGCGCCATAGATGGTGTTGTAAAAATCCTTTACGTCCTCCAATGTGACGGCTTTAATAGCTTCGACGGATTCCTCCATGCTCATTACATAGCGAATATCGCCCTTAGGGTAGGGGCTGGCAAGCTGCTGAAATTTGTTGTTCGCCAATGCCATAGGGTCAGACATGCTTTCTTCCAACGAAGACAACCGCTCTTCTTTCAGCTTCTCGAACTCCTGTTCATCAAAGGCAGGTTCCTTCATCATTTCCGCAACCAAACGGATAACGGATGGTAGTTTTTCGCGTTCTGTTTCTATATTGACAGAAGCAATGGAGCCGGAACCATAGATGCGAACATTGGCTTTCATACCATCCAGTTCATCCTGAATTTCCTGGCGCGTTTTGTTCGTCGTTCCTCTATTGAGCATCGCCGCCACTAATCCTCCGGTGGTCATTTTATCCTGCAGCACCTGCTCATTGCCAAAGCGGAATACAAGATTGGCTATTACGACATTTCCCCGGGTCTTTTTATTCAGAAATGCAAATTGGATGCCGTTGTCTGCTTCCATTTTGTCGGTCCGGGCTTCTATATTTTCGACGGAAGGATCGAAAGCTTCTCCCTCCGCGATGGCAGCCCGGCCTTCATAGTTGGCGACTAGTGCCGTTACATTTGGCGCATCTGGTATTTCTGCACGATCGGGGTCAGTGGTGGGAATAAAGATGCCAATCGTCCGATTGGAAGGTTTGAAATATTTATTGGCAACTGCGACCACCTGTTCTGGCGTTATTTTTTCAATGCGGTCGCGGTAGAGGAAGAACAGCCGCCAGTCGCCCTGGGCAATGTATTCGCTCATCGTCAAACCAACCCGGTCGGAACTCTTATAAGCCAAATCCCATACTTTCAACAGGCGTTGCTTTGCGCGTTCTATTTCCTCCGGCGTAGGCGGGTGGATGACAAGACTGTCCAGCGTAGCCAGCATGGTAGCCTTCGCATCTTCCAGATCATTTTCCTTTCGCACATCTGCGCTCAGATAGATGAATCCCCCTTCCTTCAGCGAAGGCGCAAAGCCCCACTGCGTGGATGCTTTTTTAGATTCGACCAATGCCTTGTAGAGCCTTCCGGCGGGTTCGTTGGTCAGAATTTCATCGATGACAGCAATCGCCGCATAGTCTTCGTGCGCACCCGGGGGCGTATGGTACATACAGGAAACCACCTGAACGTCTCCCGTTCGCCTTAGCGTGACCGCCCGTTCCCCATCTTGTGTGGGTTCTTTGGTGTAAGTGGGTGTGAGTTCTGTAGTTGGGCGGGGAATGCCACCAAAATACTGATGCACCATTTCAATTGTCTTTGGCTCTTCGATTTTTCCGGCTACTACCAGCACGGCGTTGTTGGGTTGATAGAAGCGCTTATAAAAAGCCTGCAGTCTTTCGATGGGTACATTTTCCAGATCGGAGCGAGCGCCGATGGTGGATTTGCCGTAGTTGTGCCACAAATAAGCAGTGGACAAAACCCGTTCCATCAAGATGCTCGACGGGTAATTTTCTCCGGCTTCAAACTCATTGCGTACCACCGTCATTTCACTGTCGAGGTCCTTTTTGGCAATGAGCGAATTCACCATTCTGTCTGCCTCCAATTCCAGTGCCCAGGCGAGATTTTCGTCGCTGGCGGGGAAAGTCTCAAAGTAGTTCGTTCGGTCGTACCAGGTCGTTCCGTTCCAGCTTGCCCCCCGGTCTTTGAATTCTTTGGGGATATCCTGGCGGTTTGGTGTTCCTTTGAATACGAGGTGTTCCAGCAAATGCGCCATACCGGTTTCGCCATATCCTTCGTGCCGGGACCCTACCAGATAGGTAATATTGACGGTCATCGTTGGTTTGGAAGGATCGGGAAACAGTAAAACACGCAGTCCGTTATCCAGCCGATACTCTGTAATGCCTTCCACGGTTGTTATTTTAGTAACACCTTCCGGAAGGGAAGTAGATTGTGCTTGCAATTGAACAAGCGCCAATGTCCATAAAAAGAAAATCAGAAAATAGACACGGTTTTTCATAATTAGCATTTTTTTAACAAAAAACGAAATGAATCTGTGATAAGGTATATTTATGTATCGAATATTTAGTAATAGATCAGATCGGTTGATCTTTTGTCAAGATTTCGCAAACCTCAAAAATTTACGAAATCGCCTCCACCAGTTTGAGCAATAGTACAAAATTACCACGAGTACTGACAGGTTAATAAATTTTTACGACGAATGCCGGCTAAAATTCGGCCGGGTAGGACATTCGGAGGCGTGTACGCTTAAGTGTCTATTAATCAATTGTTTGAACATGGTTTTTAAGTATTTTTATCCGTTTACAAACGGCTACAAACGTTTACAAACGGCATTAAACGTTTATTATACGACTATCACTTGACGTTGCCCACATCTTTGCAGTGACAAATTTATTTACACACATCAAATCAATGTACGTTATGAACAATCTCAGAAATCGGGTGCAACTCATTGGGCACCTGGGCAAAGATGTCGAATTCAAAGAATTGGAAAATGGAAATGCGCTGGCGCGGGTATCCATTGCGACGAAGGAAATTTTTCAGAACAGCAAAGGCGAGCGCGTTGTGGACGTGCAGTGGCACCAACTGGTAGGTTGGGGTAAACTGGCGGAAATGATGCAGGTACTCTGTAAGAAAGGCAAGGAAGTAGTGGTTCAGGGAAAACTAACCCACCGTACGTACGAAGACAAAAATGGGCAAATGCGGTTTCTATCGGAAATTGTTGTGAATGAATTCATGTTGTTGAACTGA
>CAZFBU010000205.1:0-6242 GCA_964517175.1 uncultured Saprospiraceae bacterium | reverse complement strand
CTTTCCTCGCTGGAAGCGGACGGATTTGTATTGGGTACAGACAAGCACTTGCAGGCGCAGGAGTTATTGCGAAAGCTGCCCGACGACCTGGAACTAACCGCTCTGAAAACCCTGCTCTGTCCGGTTTTTGCTACCAACCGGCGCGAGCAGGAGCGATTTTACGAGTTGTTTGATACCAGTTTTCGGCACGTGAAAAAAATTGAAGACCTGCGCACCCGGCCGCCGGTGAAGCAGCCGAAGCGAGACGTAGAGCTTTGGCGCAATATTCTGCTTGCGCTGTTCGTCGTTTTTGCCGGCTGGGCAGGCTACATCCTCGAAGTGAGTTTATTTCAGTGGTGGCAAAACCCGACCTATCTGCTGTTGCTGCTGCTGGCGGGCGGCGGCATTTACTTCGCGCTGAACGCCGTGTCGCGTTGGCAGGCAGGTGTGCTTTACCTGGTGTTGCTCATCGCAGTAGCAAGCGCTGGTCAATTGCTCAAAAGATTGACCATTACCGTGCCGACGCCGATAACCCAGGTCATTCCATTTGATATAAAACCGGGGAGTACCTTTGCCACGACCATTCCGCTCGAAAATGACCGCCTGCTCAATGTGCTGCTTTGCAACCAACAACGAGCCGACACCAGCACGCACCTCGGCAGTTACTTTGTGGACAGCCTCGGCAATCTTACCATCATCGCCCGCGATTCATTTGCAACTACCTTTCAGGATACCATCTGTATATTGGCAACTTATCAGATGATTCGGGATACGACGCTGTTTATAGCGCGTTACGAATTACCCGAAATAGCGGAAACGCCCGAAAATCAAGAGCAACAACCAACACAGGCGCTCCTGCGAGAAATGTCAGCACCTTTTCCCAGAGACATTGCCGAGTTGGAAATTGATGCCGAACAGCAACGCAAAGCCGAATTCTACCAACGTAACGCCTGGTGGATCAAGCTATTGCTCACGGTGCTGTTTGCCGCCATCCTCTGGTCATTGGTGCAATGGCGACAACGCAAGCGCCAACGCCTGGTTGCCGAATTGGAACAGCGCGATAAACCGCCCTACATTTGGGATGTCAAATTTGAGCAGAGCGAGGGGCTGATATTCAGCGACAGCGCCCGCATTCTGCTCAATCAAATCCGCCGCCGCCGTCTCGAAGATGCCTATCGCCTCGACGTGAAACGCACCGTACAAGCGACCGTGAAAAGCGGCGGGCGTATTGATTTCCGGTTTAAACAGCAAACCATCCCGCCGGATTATCTGCTGCTGATTGACCGGCATGGCTTCAGCGACCACCGGGCGCAATTGTTCGATCAATTATACGAAGCATTCAAAGCCAACGAGGTCAACGTCGAACGCTTTTTCTATGTTGGCGATCCTCGGGTTTGCTTCAATGAGCGCCACCCTTCAGGCATTAATCTGCGCGAATTGCAGCATCGCTACGGAGAAACGCGCCTGCTGATCGTTGGTACCGGGTATCAATTGCTCAGTCCCGGATCTGGCGAATTGTCGAAATGGGCGCATATTTTTACTAACTGGCGTGAGCGGGCGCTTTTTACATCCCAACCGCTGAGCAAATGGGGGCGGCGCGAGCAACATTTGCAGGAACATTTCTACGTGATGCCGGCTTCCGTGCAAAGTCTGGGTATGACCATCGAGGAGCTGGGCGCCAACGAACCCCGCCGCCCGGATGAATTAATCGCACAGATAGAAGACATTCCCCGGCAGCCGATAGAAATGGAGGGCGACATCATCACTACACTGCGCAAGCATTATTCCGAGCGCATGGTGCAATGGATTGCTGCCTGTGCCATCTATCCGGTTTTGCAATGGGATATTACCATATTTTTGGGTGGCGAATTGACGGCTCCCCACGAAGAGTCATTGCTGAGCATTGAAAATCTATTGAAACTGACGCAGTTGCCCTGGTTCGTCCATGGCAAAATACCCGAAGCTGCCCGCGAAGACTTGCTCGCTTATCTGCAGCAGCAAGGGCTGGAAGAGCGTTTGCGCTACCGCCTGCAATGGCTGCTGACGCATGCACCCCAACCTAGCGACGATTCGGTGGCTTTTGATGATTATGCAATGAACAAAGCCGCCAACGAATGGCAATATACGAAAGACCGACGTCGGCGTCGCGCTCTGGAAGAGGAACTTACGCGCTATTATGCCGCCGGGCACGAGATAGACACCATCGTTTTTAAAAAACTCGATCGGGAGCGCCGCCGCATTGATTTTGAAGCGCCAACCGGCTGGAAAGACTACATCTACAACAACGGCGATCCTTTCTTTGGCATGCGCGACTGGCTCTGGGCGCTTCCGCTCTGGGCAATTCTGACCATCGGCGTGATGGTTTTCAGTCCCGACTACGAAGTGTGCCGGGGAGAACGGCTGTTTTACGACGACATGGAGTTGTGCCTGACGCGCCCTGCTGATTACCTGCTGTACTACGAATACCTCATTCGGGATGAGATTGATACCCAAAACCTGCAAGCTACTGACAGCCTGCTCGGAATCGCCAGGTCCAGGTATTATACCACCAGCGTGATGGAACCAATCGACAATGTGCCGGACGATACGCCCATCCTGGATGCCTACCGGTCGTCGTATGTCGATTCTACCAATTTCCTGCAGAATATTTCTGCCTACTACTTTAATGCAGGGGTTCAGCTTTACAATCAGAGAATGCAGTTCATCGATTCTACGAATGTCATTTTGCTTACGCAACTGCCCTTACCGCAGGGAGAATTCGAGTACGAAAACACATTGCAGGAGCGCCTGACAAGAAATCAGCGCTGGGAAAATATTGCCGATTCGCTGGCTAACCGGAGCTGTGAGAACTTCCGGCGAGGACAGCAATTGTTTATCAATGCAACCCGGGATACCAGCTACGAATTCATCGTTGCGATGCAGAAAGTTTGCGTGGATATGTCGCAGGAACAACCGGAAGAGGAGACATTTGGCGGGCGCGTTGCGGATGCCAACAACCGTCCGATTGCTTACGTCAGCATTGAAACGCTAAACGGCAGCATTACAACGGAAACCGACCGCAACGGAACGTACAGGCTGACGCTGCCCAGCAGTATGCGCGACAGTTTGATTAAGGTCGAATTTTCAAAAGAAGGTTATGCCACACTCACCGAAAATCTGCGGGTGCAGGACCCGCTGCCGACGGTTAACTTGGATCGATTGCAGCCAAAAGCAGAAGGAGTGGAGATATTTGAAGCACGCGACGGCTACAAAGGATTGCGTACTACCTCCGGAACGATTATTCTCCAACCTCGTTACAATCAGATCGCACTCGACCCGGCGAGCGGCTGGTATCGCGTGCAGCAGGTGAGCAAGGAGCGCATACAAATGGGCTACGTAGATCAGACCGGCACTTTCGTGATACCAATGGAGTACCGGGCATTGGGCTTTTTGAAAGATGGCAGAATCCTGGCAGCAAAAGACCAGTACGGTTATTTGGATAGTAAAGGAAATATTGCCATTTCGTTTATGTTTGAAAATGCCAGTGAGTTCAGCAATGGCGAAGCGGAAGTCGTACAGCGGAAGTTTGGGCAGCGATTTCCTTACATCATCAACAAAGAAGGACAATGTATCCGCCGTTGCCCGCCAACGGAAGATATGAAAGCCAAAGTGCCGGCGCGCGTTATCAAAATGGATGATATTAAGCCTTTTAACCTGTATTTTACACCGGATTCGCCGGAGGCCTTCAACAGCCAGCGCGAGAGCACTTATTCCTACCTGGATGAATTTGCAAAACTGGTAAATCGGAAAGAGCGTTTCTACGAGTTTCAGGAAATACAGCAGCAACAGCAACAGCAGCAAAAAACGCAGCCAGGTATCCAGCGGGTAGCTGTGAATAAAGAATACGTCGATGCTTTCTTCCTGCGGCAGGTGCAGGGGAACAATACGCAATTCGAGGAGGCCCTGAAGTCCATTTTATACTATTTGCAAAACAGTGATGGCCAGGTAGAAATTACCCTAAAGGGATATGCCGCGCCGACCAGCCCCGATGCGTACAATCGTCTCGTTGCCATCGCCCGCAATACGGCGGTAAAAAACACCATTCTGGGGCATGACGAAGCACTGCAAAGATACCAGAGAGCCGGTCGCCTTAAAATCAACGAAGAACCTATTGGTGAGCCGCAGTTGGATAGCAAGCTGCGCAGCCGGATCGAAGCCGTTGCCAACGTTTATGATATGATCGTTTTGCAACAAAGCCGAGTGGAAGTGACGGTGCGTTTTGCGAATTAATCAAGAACGATTTTCTGTGCTGCTGTGCGTCATTTCTTCGATAAAATCGAGCAAATCTTCCAGTTCCCAGGCATCTTCCAGTTTGTAATCACCAATGCTGGTGCGGCAAAGCGCCGTGAGGTAAGCGCCGCTGCGGATTGCCTTGCCAAAATCGTGCACGAGCGAGCGGATGTACGTGCCCTTGCTGCAGCTCACGTGAAAGTCAATTTCCGGCAGTTTTACGCGCGTCAGTTCAAAATCATAAATTGACACCGGGCGCGGTTCTACTTTCACAGTTTCGCCTTTACGGGCTTTTTTGTACAAGGGCTGCCCGTCCACCTTGATAGCGGAGTACATGGGTGGAATCTGTTCGATATCGCCCAGAAACTGTTGGCGTGCCTGCTCCAGCATTTTCGGTGTAATATGCTCGGTTTCAAATGTTTGATCGATCTCGGTTTCCGCATCAAAGGAAGGCGTCGTAGCGCCCAGAAGCATGGTACCGGTATAGGCTTTGGGCAGGTTTTGGTGATCGGCGAGCGTTTTGGTGGCTTTGCCGGTGCAGATGATGAGCAGCCCGGTGGCCATGGGATCCAGCGTGCCCGCATGTCCGACCTTTATCTTCTTAACTTTTAAATGATTTTTGATTTTGTAGCGAATTTTATTTACTACATCAAAAGAAGTCCAGTCTTTGGGTTTGTTGACCAGTAACGTTGTTCCAGCCTGAAAATCGTACCTCGGAAGCGGTATGTCATCCGTATTCATGCGCTTTTTCCTTAATTTAATAATGCCAGTGCAATGGCTACACCTGCAATGATAAAGCAATATACAGAAAAGTAGGTTAAATTGCTGCGTTTTACGATTCGGATCATCCAAATACAGGCAAATAACCCTGTGATGAATGCGGCAATAAAACCGACTATTAGTGGTAACAAGTTATTGGAAGATTGGGTTGAAAACTCACCGTCGATCAGGTCTTTGGCAATTTTACCCAAAATAAGGGGTACGACCATCAGGAAAGAAAACCGAGCTGAGCGTTCGCGGTCGATGCCCAGCAAAACCGAAGTAGAAATCGTTGCGCCCGAGCGCGAAATGCCGGGAATAATGGCAATTGCCTGTGCAATACCGATGATAATCGAATTGCCAAAGCCCACTTTTTTGTCGGTGTGCTTCGCGCGATCCGCCAGAAAAAGCAATACGCCCGTCACAATCAGTGCCATGCCGACCAGGAGCAGTTGCTTGCTGAACATCTGTTCGATCTGCTCTTCGAATAAAATGCCGACCAGTGCTGCCGGAATCATCGACAGGATGATTTTTACCGAAAACTGCGTTTCTTCATTCCATCTGAATTGAAACAAGCCGCGTATAATTTCCAGAATGTCTTTTCGGAATACGACAATGGTGCTCAGCGCCGTTGCAAAATGCAGGGTGACGGTCATAAGCAGACTCGCCTCCGCCAGGCTTTCGTCGCGCAACAGATATTTTGCCAACTCGAGGTGCCCGCTACTGCTGACGGGTAAAAATTCGGTAAGCCCCTGAACGATGCCGAGGATAATCGCGCGTAAGGTGTCTTCCATGTTTTTCGCGTAGCAGATTTGCCAAACCTCAGAGATTTGGCAAATCTTTTTTGCAGGATTTTATTTTTTAAAAATGGCATAAACTACAACGCCCAAGCCAGCTAGAATCACGATCGGGGCAAGCGTAATACGCCGAAAGCTATAGATGCGATCTGCCTCCCACACATCGGGGCTGGGCATTTGCCCGCCCGACATCAGCGCCAGCCCGACCACGATCAGTGCGGCACCTATACCAAACCACAAATAGGTCTGCTTGGTGAAGATCATTTCCATTTTTGGGGCATTGCTCGTCTGCCGCGTACGCGTAGCTCTTGATTGGCTTTGCTTTGGTTTATCCGATTGTTTTTCCCTGGTGGTTGTCACGACCACCTTTTTCTTTGGTTTGCTCATTATAAATTGATGATTATTTATTGATAAATTAACATCCAGAAGCGAGCTAGT
>CAZFBU010000204.1:0-6276 GCA_964517175.1 uncultured Saprospiraceae bacterium | reverse complement strand
ACAAAACTAACTTATCGGATAATTCTGCTGATATTTCAGACAAAATACACCATTTAAACACCTGAAAAAGCAATGTGTATCCGTTTGAATCGTTAAATTTTCGTCAATTTAGACGAAAATAGCGCCATGCTGGTTACGCCTTTTGCATAGAAAAAAGGCTAAAGTTTGAAGCGAAAAAGCGCTTATTTTTTAACTTTGCAAAAATGCCCAAAAACATGAAAAATACACTCTTTACCTTACTCCTTTGTTTTGTCGCCGTTCAGATGAACGCCCAGTCTGCCGCACCGTCACAACTGCCCCGGGTTTTTCTGATGGGCGGTAACGAAAAATCTTACGAAGCCCTGCTCGAAGACTACCCGAAAACCCTGCTGGAAGTATGCGACAACGACATGAAAGTCGCCTTTGAGCGCTGGCTGGAAATGATGCAGGCGCTGGAAAATTATGCCAGACGCATCAACTTTGACATCAAAGGCATGAAAGTCCGGCTGCACGTTTTCTGGGATACCGAGGGCAATATCGAGCACATCGGATATATTTTCCGCTCCCAATCGCGCAATGCCCGCCCCGAGGAGTTTACCGCCTTTTTGTCCAGCTTTACACGCCAATATCAATTTCCGCTCAAAACCCAGCAGAAATATTCGCATTACACCATTGCTACTTTCCCGATGTTTTCGGAAACTTCTAACTGACACAGTCGGATTTCGTATTTCCACGCGTTTTTTTAATTGGAAACAACGTGGATTCTGACAATAATTTCAGATGTTTGCGCTGGATTTTATCCAAATATTTCCTATACTGCTGCTTTGAAATTTTAATAAAAATAGTTGAAAGAATGATTAATATCCTCGCAAACGACGGCATTCACCCGGATGGCAAAATGCTTCTGGAAGAAGCTGGTTATCAAGTAGATACAGATAAAGTGCCGCAAGATGACCTCCCCAATGCGTTGCCCAAATACGACGTCGTTATCGTCCGTAGTGCAACAAAAATCCGCAAAGACCTCATCGATAAATGCCCAAACCTGAAAATCATCGCGCGCGCCGGCGTTGGTCTGGACAATATCGACCACGAATACGCGCGGGAAAAGGGCATTAAGGTGTTCAATACCCCCGCCGCCTCTTCCCAGTCGGTAGCGGAACTGGCATTTGCGCACATGTTTTCCCTGGCTCGCTTTTTACACGCCTCCAATTACGAAATGCGCACCGGCGGCGATTTCAAACGCCTGAAAAAAGTTTACTCAGAAGGGATTCAACTGCGTGAAAAAACGCTGGGCATCATTGGTTTCGGTCGCATCGGACAGGAAGCTGCCCGCCTCGGACTGGCAGTGGGTATGAAAGTGATGCCAGTGGACATTAAAGTGGATGCGGTGGATATCGGACTGACGCTCTACCACAATGAAAACGTCAGCTTTACAATTAACATGCCTACTTATGAATTGGATGAAATACTACCGCAAGCCGACTTCCTGACTCTGCACGTGCCTTTTGGCGGCGGCAAACCTATTATTGGCAAGGAAGAATTTGCGAAAATGAAGAACGGGTCTTTCCTCATCAATACTTCCCGGGGCGGCGTAGTGGATGAAGAAGCCATGCTGGAAGCGCTCGACAGCGGCAAACTGGCAGGCGCCGGACTGGATGTGTTCGACTTTGAACCGACCCCGCGCAAGGAAATTATCGATCACCCGAAAATTTCCCTCACGCCTCACATTGGCGCTTCTACTCACGAGGCACAGGCGCTTATCGGACTGGAACTGGCAGATAAAATTATCCATTTTTATGGAGATGATAAATAGAATGTAAATAGTTCGGATGATATTCCATCCGGCTGCCAACAGGCTTTATTATAAAATGACCAGCAGGAGTCATCCCGGTTTTACGGCGAATTTGCTCGCAGGGATGGCTCCTGTTTTTTGTTGTGGAACAGCCTTATACCAATTCGGAAGTGAAAAGTCGGAAATTGGAAATCACAACTTAAAACACTCTTTAATAGGTCGTTATCAATTGAAATTGGTATTGTTTTGTGCTGGATAGAACTCCTATCTTCCCTCACCATTTCTCTTCCAATTCTTTCAGCAGTTCAAACTTTTTGCCGTAATGCTGGAAAATTTCCTGACGCATTTCCTCTCGGATCTCCTGGTGGAGGTCGTCCATGAAGCGGGAACGCCGGGCATACCCCATCGTCTGCAATTTGTTGATCTCATCGCCCACGTTTTCGGTCGTGGAAATGCTGCTCAGCACCAGCTGGAGTTCGTTTTCCGAATCCCGAATCAGGCGCTCCATCTCCCCGATCTTTTGTCGGATGATTGGGTTGCAGTTGCCGCGCAATCGGCGCAATTCCGTATTCAGGGCTTCCAGCGGCGCCGATAGCTCTTTCGTGAAAGCTGCCACTTCGCCGTGAAATTGCTCGGTAGCTTGCTGTGCCTCTTCTGCCCCGCCGCTCAGGGCGTTGCTCATAAAGTGGAACGTAATGCTGTAAATCCGCTGCGGATCGGTTTTCGTTTTTGCCAAAATAGGTGGCATTGCGGACAGATATTGCGTATAGCGGTGCAGACGTTGCCGCGCCCGCCAGTCGAGCCATTGCCCCCGCAAATAGAGCAAGGCAAAAACCGCCGCCAGCGCCCAGCCGATGATAAGTAATGCTGTCATACAGAATCATTTACGGGGCTAAGATACAATACAAAACCGCATATTTCGGTAGCAGATGCAGGTTTTAGAATACTTCCCGAATCTGGTAGGTGCGATCGCGAAAGTTGAGTTCCTCGCCCGGTTGTTTGCCACGAAGCTCTTTGTAAATGGGCGCATCGGGCGAAATACCCACATAATGTCTGCCCCGCACTTCAAAATTGGGAATGCTGGCACCGACGAAAAAATTTTCCATATCCGTGATAACCACCGTGCCTACACCCACCTTTGATGCCAGCGCAGGCGTAGCGCGGGCAATGTGCTGCAGTTTGTCATTCATGTCGTCCATGATATTGGCGCGCTCCTCCACCCGCTCGAGGGTCTCCTCCCGGTTGGCTTCGTCGCTCATCTCAAAGTCTTCATTGTCGAATGCGTTGGTGTCTTCCAGCAGTTCGACCTGCTTCTCGCGCTTGGATTGCATGCGTTCGCGATAAGTTTCCAGCGCTTTTTGTATAATTTGCTCTTTTAATTCCAGTTTATTCATGTTGTGGATGTATTTTTGCTAAAAAACGACAAACGCCAACTTGTTCAAAAAAACGCTCAAGGCGCTGGTTTTATCATAGCAATGTGCGGAATGCCATCCTCCAGATACATTTCACCCACCGATTGAAAACCAAATGATTGGTAAAAAAATAGTAAATACTCCTGTGCACCGATCTTAATGGCCTGCTCGCCAAACAGGCGGTACGTCTCCTCAATGGCGCGTTTTACCAGCGCTCGCCCCGCTCCCGTGCCGCGCGCGCCCGGTGCGCTCACGATGCGCCCGATGGAAGCATAATCCGGGTAGCTCACGCCCTTCGGAAACAGGCGCGCGTAAGCGACCAGACCGCCCGCCGGATTCCGAACCATCAGGTGCCAGCCCTGCGGATCCAGCCCGTCGGCATCCTGATAAACGCAGTTTTGCTCCACCACAAACACCTCCTGCCGCAGCGCCATCATCTCGTACAGCGCATGTACCGAAAGCCCGGCAAAGGGCAAACACGTAAAATGTAGCATCATAAACCTGTTTTTGGGTGCGAAAATAAGCATTCACGGGCTATCGCCAGATTCATTTTATCAAAAAGTCGGGCAACGTACGATACATTTTTCATTACATGTTTTGGCATTTCCCCAAAAAGTAATAAATTGACCATGCTAATACGACACAAAAACTACCGCAAAGCCTCTTGCGCGCAAGAATATTCGACTTTAGAGCGCACTACTACCAAAAATTGAGCAAATCATTTTCTGCTGGAATCAAAGTATTAAACGTGCTTTGAACCAGATAATCTTGCATGTTGCACCATTATAAACGAATAACAGTATGGATAAAGAATACGGCACCAAAGTTCGGTTGTTGCGCATTCAGCGAGCCCTGCTCGAGCGCCCTTTCGGATATACCAAAGCGCAGCTCGCCGATCGTTATAATACACATCCCGACACCATTAAAAAAGACTTCCAGGCTTTTAGAGATGCGGGCTTTGAAATCACGCATAACAAAAAGTATTTTTACGGTTTTACCGTAGATAAACCCCTCGAAGAACTCAAAGATTTGCTCCATTTCTCGGAAAAAGATCAGCAATTACTACTGGATGCCATCGGGCAGTTGGGCAGCCACGACCCCAGCGTCGAAAAACTCAAGCGTAAAATCGTTTCGATATACGATTACACCCGGCTGGGCAATGCTTTTCTGCGCAAACCCTATCTCAGTAAAATCGATCTGCTGGAACAAGCCAAACGCGAGCAGCGACAAGTCATCCTGCTCGATTATCATTCTTCCAACAGCAACAAAGTAAGCGACCGTCGGGTAGAGCCTTTTCATCCCGACCCCTCCGATGATATTTTACACGCATTTGATGTGGACAAAGGCAAAATCCGCCATTTCCGCATTTCCCGAATCACCCGCATTCAGGTGACCGCCGATCCCTGGGTGTACGAAAACCAGCACCGCGTCATGGCAACCGATCCTTTTCGCATTGTGGATAATCAGCAGGTGTCGGTACATCTTCGCCTGCGCGTGGGCGCCAAGAACGAACTCGTGGAGCGTTTTCCACTTTCGCAAGCGTACATTCAACCGGCACAGGAAAAGGATGTCTATGATTTTCAATGCAAAGTCAATCACAAATTCTATGGATTGACCAATTTCATTCTTGGGTTTCATCATCAGATTATTGAGATTTTGCAGCCGGAATCCTTGCTGGAACACCTGCGCAAACAGGTAAAAGAAATGAAATTTTGAAAAAAATGAAAAATTTTCAGGGGTGGGGACGTGGCTACATGGGGTATGCCCCGATATTTGTAGCGAAGAATCCAATTCTCTCCCAAAGATTTACAAAATCTTCAAGATTTTGCAAATCGCATGCGAAGAATTGAATGAGAAAAAACAAATTATAAATAAAAAAATTTGAGCGGCAGTTTTGGATAGAATAACCCAAAATTTGGAAGGAAAAAACAAGAGCGGAGTTCAATGTCCTCCGCCCATAATCCACAGTGGTTCAATTAAATAGCTTGGTTTTTAACCAACTAATATAGCTAATTTCAATTCCATTTGTGGACATTGTTCTTAAAACAAATGTACAAAAAATAAGTTTCGGAGTGAAATATTTTACCAATTAATAAAGCTATGGGTGAACTATTTTTTGACGTACGAAGTTTCTATCTAAAATAAATTCATAATGATAGAAAAAATATTCTCGTGCATCACAAAGGCATCAGCCATCGCTGGAAAAAACAACGCCGAATTTTACATCGAAATCTCTCTATGGGTTTCTGAGAAAGAAATTCTTGAAATTGATGGTAACACTTGGATAGTGAATGGATTAACAGCAGACAAGTTAGAAGATTGTTTGGAATTATTGGCAATTTTTCGTCCGGAAATCAGCAATTATTGGAGAATTGGCAGCAGTCCAGTTTTTCAAATCAGAATGAAAAATACAGCAAGAAAACCAATAGGTTTTTTGGTTAATCAAACTGGATAAAATCGAACAATCATGCGAATATATCTCAAAACAACACCCAACACCGCCCCCGTGCCCTTCGACTACCAGCGCACGCTCGTGGGCGCGATGCACAAATGGCTCGGCGATAATGACCTGCACGACGACCTGTCGCTCTACTCCCTCTCGTGGCTCGGCGGCGGCAAGCGACGCGGCGCAGGGCTGCACTTCCCGCAGGGCGCACACTTCTTCATCAGCGCACCCGATACCGGACTGCACCAAAGCATCGTAAACGGCGTCTTCGGTGACGCGAGCATCCGCTGGGGGCTTCAGGTACAGGAAGTGCGCCTCCAGGTACCGCCGCCCTTCCGCGAGCGCGAGCGATTTGTGCTGCAAAGCCCCGTGCTCATCAAACGCAGCGTGGACGACAAGATCAAATTCTACTTCCCGCAGGATGTCGAAAGCGACGCCCTGCTGACTGAAACTTTACGGCACAAACTCCGTAAAACCAATCAGGCGCACCTCGATGTGCAGGTACGCTTCGACCGCAGCTACCCCAACGCCAAAACCAAACTGGTGACCTACAACGGCATCCACAACAAAGCCACCTTCTGCCCGGTGATCGTGGAGGGCGACCCCGCCGCCGTCGCCTTCGCCTGGGAAGTGGGCGTGGGGAATAG
>CAZFBU010000203.1:0-6356 GCA_964517175.1 uncultured Saprospiraceae bacterium | reverse complement strand
GAAGGTCGGCTGGCGGTGCAGAACAATTATGTTGTGCAAAGCGGCAGTTATACCGTTGGCGGTGCTAACCCTTCCAGCACCGGAGGATTGCACGCGCCACAGGGCTGGGATAATCTGGTGGTAGGTGGCGATGTAAATCACGGTCCTGCTTCTGCTGGTATCCGCGGTAATTTGTTGTATAATACAACTATGGACTTGCCACCCTTTGGCGCAAGTTCCTTCAGTAATATTCCCGGCATTTATCGCCAAGAAACACCGGATGTGGACTGGGCCGCCGCCAAAACCTACTTCTCTAGTCTATCGGCTTCTCTCAGTGCTTGCAATAGCGGCACACTTGGTGACGTGACTACCGTGGGTTCTACGATTACGCTAGATGGTAATAATGCTAACGGGTTAGTTCGATTTAATCTATCAACTATTACACCTAGTGCGGTTTACGACTTTGTTAACGTTGGCAATGCTGCAACTATTCTGATAAATGTGGCTGATGCTGCACCAAATTTTTCTAATGTACAAATAAGATTAGAAAATAATTTAATACTAGGAGGTGGGTCTCCAATTGGTGATCTTACTGGCGAATCGGATTTTGTATCAAAAACGCTTTGGAATTTCAACAATGCTACAAGCTTTTCTACAAGTGGCACTGATGTGATTGGCAGTGTAATCGCACCAAATATCGGTGCTATGAATTCCGTAACAGTAAGTGGAGGTAGTATCAATGGACAAGTAGTTTTCGGTGGGAATGTAAGTCAAGGGGGTAGTTTCGAGTTTCACAACTTCTGTTACACGGGCGATTTGTCAGACTGTGGTTGCAATATCGCAATAGAGAGCATTAAAGTTTTGGATTGCGGAGATAATCTGGACGTTTCAGTGGCAGTTTCCTGGCGCAATGCGCCAATTGGGGAAATCATCGAAGTGACTGCTGGCGGCATTACGAAAACAATCAACCCGGCAACTACGGCTTCTCCGGCGACGGTAGCGTTTACTTTGCCGAGCGCCACTACCGGCAACGTCGAAGCGACTTTCGATGTGACGACTTCTTGCAGTGATACCGAAGCTTTATCCAACGCGAATCAAGTGCCTACAGTCAATGGTTTGTTCTATGGTGATGGAGATTTCAACCGCTACAACAAAGTAGCGCAGTCACAATTTGGCAGTGGAGTCATTTATACTTATCTGGACGATACAAATGACAAATTGTACGTTGCAGTGGTGTACCAGGACGGGGATGGAGATGGTTTCCTGAATTTGAATGACAATGTATTCAATAAAAAGAGCAAGGATGGGGGAAACATCGATTATGTAAATAGTGCAGGATGGGATAATAAAGATCACACTTTCGGTTCTGGTTTGGAAAGAACGGATAAGTTGACACTGCGGTTTGTCGATTGTAACGGTACGGTATATACCTGGTCGCAGGATTGTGTAGATAATGATGCTGCTGACGCCCTGTGGGCTGCGGATCCAAGCGTTGGGAATTGGACTTCCAGCGCTTTTATGGGAGATGCCGCCAATGGCAGTGATGCGCCTCCCGCTCTGGTCAGCGCCAGTTCTGCTCAATATAATATGTTGGCTATTCAGGAAGATATTCTTGATGGCGGGCCATTCACGCATTGGGATGTGACGCAGGGGCAGTCACTGATGGATCCGAATAATTGGAAATCGCCGGATGAAGATAACAATGATGACGTCACGAATGAAGATGGGTATCCCACTTACAGTGAAGCTTTAGATTGGGAGTGGCCTATGGTTTACGAAATGTCATTTGACGTGCCGAGTGGCTGTTCCAATCCACTGATAGAAGTGGTGGATATGCATAATTCACCGACCAAACCAGGTTTTAGCGATAAAATAATTTCGGGCGTATCCGTAGATCCCTGCGAAATTATTACGCCGACGGAGAGTTGCTGTGATCTGGGCGGGAAGCCAATAGAATTGTCACTTGAATATACGGGCGAAACCTGTAGCGCTACGAATACTTCCCAGGAGTTGGGGAAATATAATTGTACGGACAACGCTTCGTTACCTGCGGGTAGTGTATATATCATCGCCAACGACCAGTCTGGTAATCTGGGAGGTGATGTTTGGTTCATGGGAGCAGTAAATCTGAATGAAGCGTTTACGATCCTGGCTTCCAATGCCAACAAAGATAAATTTGCCGCCAATACTTACTTCCACATCTTTGCCTCTTCTGCCGACGCCAGCAATATCAATAATGAACTGCAACTGGTTCAGTTGCACACCTCTTGTTCGGTTCCTATTATTATTGGCGAACAAGTCGGTTCACTCAAAATAAAGGCATCGGTATTAAAAGATGGAGAAGATGAGTTGTTGTGTGGTCAGTTTGATTGTGATCTGACCGGCGCTGGTGCGAGTAGCGGTATTTGTAATGATAATGGAACATTTCCAGATGGCAGCGATGATTATATCACCTTTACGTTGAATCCGTTTGGTGTTGGCTTGGATGCCACGTACAGCGTTACTGCCATCGATGATATGATGAATGCCGTGACGGTGACACTTGCCGGGGGTGGCGCTGCGGTCAATGTAAATTATGGAAGTCCGGTAGCGTTTCGTTTACCAGCCGGTAGTGCCGGTTCCGGGAAAACATACATCATTACCATTACGGATGATGGGGATAACAGTTGTTCTATAACGGCTACGATTAATGATCCGGGAACCTGCTCCACTTGTCAAGGTCCGGCAGTTTTTGAAGGGGTAGAAGTCTTCGAGGGACAACCGATGGCGAATAGTATTCAGATAGCGGTACCGGCGGGCGTTATTGCCGGTGATATTTTGTTGGCGGCTATTGGTACAGAGGATGCGGCGTCCGTCACGCCTCCTTCCAGTGATTGGGTGCAAGTCGAGCAGCAAAGCAATGGCAATAAGGTCAATTTGGCAGTCTTCTACAAAATCGCAGATGGAAATGAACAAAACGACTACACGTTTACGCTTTCGTCCAAGAAGGAAGCCGTAGGCACCCTGTTTCGCTATTCCAGCGTCAATAATGCCAATCCGATCAACGGCGTTAAATTCTCTACAGGAAAGAGCACGACCATTACCGCGCCTGATCTCGATAATAATTCTACGGTGGATGACGGCGTTGTGCTACGCATAGTGGCACAAAAGAAGAAAGTCTCGGGCTTTAGTCCTCCAGGTAGCCACACCGAGCGTGCGGATATTGTTTCAATGGGAGATAATGTAAGTTTGACGGTAGCAGAAGGCAATAGCCTCCTGCCAATCAATAGCAAGCCAGGCACAGCAAACTTCACCAGTAACAAGAATGAAGAATATGTAGCCATAACGCTGGTACTGGCGCCGGGTACGCAAACGCCGGTTTTTGGCATGCCCACAACCGTCAAAGGAACGTGTGCCGGGTTAGTGCCAGATGGTACGGCATCGATTACGGTACCCGATATTTTGGTTGGAAACAGAGCCGGCATTAGCACCGCAGATGCGAATAGCTATGACGGACCGAATTACCAAACCATTGGCTCTGATAATATATCCAATCAAACCATCACCTTTAACAACCTTCAGGATGGTGCGAAATACATTATCCGAATCTTCAAAGATGAAGAAGATTGCTTCAGGGATATCGTTGTGATGACGCTACCGAACAATTGCAGTGACTGTATTAAGGAACCAGTTTATGAAGCGCTGGAATCATCTGTACAAAATCCAAAAAATATAACCATAACCGTTGCGGTGCCGAGTGGAACTGTTGATGGCGATTTGTTACTGGCAACGATAGCCGTTGAAAAAAATAGACCGATGATAGTGCCCGCTGGCTGGACGCTCATCGAGCAGGAAGCTAGGGCTGACAAAATCACGCTTGCCGTCTTTTACAGAATTGCAAATTCTGAACCGGCTAATTATACGTTCACATTGGCTAATAATGCCTCAGAAGAACAGGCTGCATCCATTTTGCGCTATTCCAATGTCGATACGAGCAATCCGATAAATGTATCGGGTGTAGTAGAAGGCAAATCGGCAATGCCCGCAGCGCCCAGCGTGAATGCGACGACCGATGGTGTGAAAGTCATCAGAATTATTGGACAGAAAGAAGCGCCTGGTTCGGTTACCCAACCGGCAGGGCATGATTTTCGGGTGAACAATCTAAAGGCAGGAAACAAGGTATCCCTGCAGGTGGCAGATATAGATCAGGCAAATGCGGGTTCTACCGGGATTGGCACCTTTAACACGGGCATTAATAAAGAATATGTGGCAGTTACGGTGGTGTTGGCGCCAGCGGAAACAACGCCGACATTTGATCCGCCCATGATTACCGAAGCTTCCTGTACCGCTCAAGGCATCGCCAATGATGATGCGGAGATTACCATCACCAATATTCAAAATGGGGTAAGAGCCGGTATTAGTTCGGCAAATGCAACCAGTTATAACGGAGATGATTTTGCGACGATTGGCGTTGATAACATTGTAGGTAACGCCATTACATTCTCGGCACTGGAAGCAGGCAAAACTTACATTGTCAGAATCTTCAATGATCCAGTTTGCTTTGTGGATGTTGAAGTGATGATTCCATTCAAGTTATGTGAATCAACATTAGGCGCCATCGGCAACTACGTCTGGCTGGATGAAAACAGTGATGGCTTGCAGGATGCCGGCGAGCCGGGCATTCCGAATGTACGCGTGGATTTGAAGGATGCCAATGGCAATATCATTGCAACAACCTATACCGATTCGGATGGCAAATACCTGTTCCCGAACCTGCCGCCGGACACCTATTTTGTGGATGTAGATGAAACGACGCTGCCGGCGGGCGTTACGCAAACCAATGCCTTCACCAACAGTGGCGACAATCTGCCACAGAATGATGCTCAGGAAGGCGATCTGGGTAACAAAGACCAAAGCCAGAGCAACGGCTACGAAGTCGTACTTTCGGCAGGCGAGGAGAATTTGACGGCAGATTTTGGTTACAATTACAATCCAAGTGGAGATGTGAATGGCGGTACGAACACAGCGTCGATTGGCGACCGGGTGTGGATTGACTCGAACGGCAACGGGTTGCAGGATGCCAGCGAAATTGGCGTCAGCGGCGTAGAGATCACGCTGACGGGAGCAGGAGCAGATGGCATTTTTGGCACTGCGGATGATGTGAGCGCGACGACGACCACGGATGAGAACGGCTACTACATTTTCGATGGTTTGACGCCGGGGGCTTACAAGACGGCAGTGACGAATGATGCGGGCGCGAGCCACGAGATATTGAATACAGGTAATTATACCCAAACGGGTGATCCGGATGATTTTGGTGCGCTGGCGGTGACATCAGTCGATAATGCGCAGACGAATGCGATTGTATTGGCGCCGGGCGATGTATATCTGAACTCAGACTTTGGCTATCAACCCGGACCAGGCGCACCGGTAGGCGACATAGGCGATACTGTATTTTTTGATGCCGATGCCGACGGTATGCAGGACGTAGGAGAGGCAGGCATCGCGGGGGTCACCGTTGTGCTCATCAAAGATGAAAATGGAAATGGTATCTGGGATGCAGGAGAGCCAATCATCGCTACGACGGCGACGGATGCCAACGGCATGTACCTGTTTGAAGATTTGCCGACGGGCATGGATGCGGATTACATTGTTTGGGTGAACGATACGGACAATGTACTGGATGGTCTCAAACCAACCGGCGATGATGATGGTGGTACGCCGCTTAATAATTCAGGTGCGCCCATCGGCAATCCGACAAGCAACACCCTGGGCATTAGTTCAGTGATGAATTTGACGACAGCGGGCGATCTGAATCAGGACTTTGGCTACACGCCGAATGCGCAGGATCCAGGCGAAGGTCTGATCGGGGATTACGTTTGGTTTGATACCAATAGAGATGGCGTGCAGGATGCCGATGAATCGGGTATCGAAGGGGTGTTGGTAGAGTTGTACGATCTGGGCGCGGATGAGATGATCGGCGGTGGCGATGATGTGCTGATTGCGACGACGAAGACGGATGAGAATGGCTATTACTACTTCGGCGGCTTGAGCGTGGATGATGGCGATGGCGATGCGACCTATCAGGTAGTGATTGCTTCGAGCAATTTCAATGCCGGACAGCCGCTGGAAGGGATGGAGAACACCTTCGATCCGAATGGCGGTAACGACAACATGGGCGGAGCCGTTACGCTGACGGCGGGCAATCCGGTGAATCTGGATCAGGACTTCGGCTATGCCGGTAATGATGCGAATACGCTGGGTTCGATCGGCAACCTGGTTTGGGAAGACACCAACGCCAACGGCGTGCGCGATGCGGGCGAACCACCAATTGCGGGTGTAACGCTCGACCTTTACCGCGACCTGAACGGCGACGGACTGCTGAATCCGGGCGAACC
>CAZFBU010000202.1:0-6416 GCA_964517175.1 uncultured Saprospiraceae bacterium | reverse complement strand
TGATTTGCATATTGCTATTCGTGGCGCCGCATTTTTTTCCGCTATTCCAGGAGCGACCGGAATCACCCGATTTTGAAGTTGTTTTCGCCGGTATGACATCTGAAACGGAGGTATCCGCAGCAATCGAACCAACTGCTTCCCCCTTTACTTTTGATCCGAATATCGCGAGCAAGGAAGAATTCGTCCGCCTGGGGCTTTCCGAAAAGTTGGCGCAAACCATTGTCAACTACCGGAACAAAGGGGGGAAATTCTATCAAAAAGAGGATTTGCAAAAAATATATGCCATGAGCGAAGAAGACTACGAGCGACTGGCGCCGTATATCGCAATTGGCAATAAACGCACATTCAATAACCACAAACACACACAACATTACACAAAGGACGTAGGGAGGGAGAAGAACACAACTGAGTTGTTCTCATTTGATCCGAATACCGCCTCGCGGGAGGAGTTCATACGACTCGGACTGCCGGGGTGGATGTCGGACAACATTATCAGGTATCGTGAGCGTGGCGGTGCTTTTCGCAAAAAAGAAGATTTGAAAAAGATTTATGGATTAAGAAGTGAAGATTATGAGCGATTAGCGCCACACATCATTTTGCCGGAAGCAGGAGAAGAAATAGCCGTTGTCACGCTGGAAGTGGAAAATATGGTCAACTCGCCGGAAAGAGCAGCACAGCCGGTGGTCATTGACATCAACCGGGCTAGCGCGGAGGATTGGCAACAGTTGCGGGGTATCGGCCCGGCTTACGCCAAACGCATTGTCACTTTTCGCGAAAAACTGGGAGGCTTCAGCTCCATTGAGCAGGTTGCTGAAACCTATGGCTTGCCGGACAGTACCTTTCAAAACATAAAATCGTGGTTACAACCTTCTCCGGTTTTGCACAAAATTGCGATCAACACCATCAGCGTGGCAGAATTGCGGGCGCATCCTTACCTGGATACCCGACAAGCCACCGCTATCGTGAGCTTTCGCGAGCAGCATGGCGCATTTCACTCTATTGACGACCTGCACAACATCCGGGCTTTACCGGCAAAGGTGCTCGAAAAATTGCTCCCATATCTCGAACTTTAAAGATTTGCTTAATAGTACCCTAATTTGTGGAGATAGCGCTCTTTTACAGGCGTTATCTCTTTTGTTTTTCGTGGCGAAGACATTTTTGTAGTTTCCGGTTCACTACATGCAACTTCATTGCCGGTTCATTGTTGCAAGATTGTCTCAGAAATTACAATCCATGACAATATGAGCCTCAAGCTACTTTTCTTTTTTCTTCTTTTATTCTTACCAGTATGGATGCAAGCGCAGTTCAGCAGCTTTAGCGTAGGTGCCAGCGTAATTGACGAAATGTTGCCGGAAGGTTATGCCTATCAGCCGGTTACGTTTGTTGCGTCTTCCAGTGTCTGGTCGCGCAAGCGCTGGACGGTCTATCTGGAGGGGCAATTTACCCGGGCTGCCAGTATCTTTTCCTTTCGGGAAGAGTATGGGGTTGGCGGAAATCTGGGGGTACTGTATCAGCAGCCGATTACGCCCTCTTTTTCCGCTATGGGCGCTATTGGTTCGGGTCCTTATTTCATTACCGTACAAACCGCTTTGCAAGCGCCGGGGTTTATCTTCTCCGATAATTTTGAGATCGGATTCACCAAGAGTTTCCGGAATTCGGGTGCCAAACTGCAAACGCGTTTTCGATTTCGCCATATTTCTAATGCCGGACTGCAGGAACCAAACTTGGGCATAGACAACTTTTTCGTGTTCATCGGCATTATAAAGAGGTAAGAGACAAACAGCTTTATTTCAAATATTTATAAATTTCCCGCAATGATGAAAAACATCTTTTTAGCATGTACCATCCTGACCATCGCCGCCGCTTGCAATCAACCGACAGCCGTTCAGGAAGAAAAAGAAGCCGTAAAGCTAACGGCAGCCTCTTCTGAAGAAGGAGCCGTACAATTAGACAAATACTGGTACCAGGGCGAGGCAGAAATCACCCGCTTCGAGCTGCAGCAAAATCGCTACCGCGACGTGCACCCGGGCGAAGCCGTGATCATTTTTGTAACCGAGGATTTCCTGACCGACAAGCAGGTGAAAAATGATCACTACCAAAATTCAAACTCGACCAATGTGCTGAAAATGAACATGATCCGCCGTTTTACAACCGGCTTGTACGATTATTCGATTATGACTTCCGTTTTTACGCCTGCGAACACCAAAGATTATCCCAATACCTTGAAAGTGACTACTTCAACGCAGGATTGGTGCGGGCAGACGTTCATGCAGCTAAATTATCAGGAAAACAAGTACAAAACGCAAATCCGGTCTTATTTTGAAAGTGAAAGCGACCAAAATTTTGATGCGCCCGCTGCCATTCTGGAGGATGAACTGTACAATCGCATTCGCATCAACCCCGATGCGTTGCCCACCGGCAGCCTCGAAATACTTCCAAGCCTGACCATCGCCCGCCTGCGCCACAAGACCTTTGAACCGATCAAAGCAAAAGTGAGCAAAACGGACTATCAGGGTGACGACTTCGAAGGCGATGGGCTGAAAGCCTACACGGTGGTTTTTGCTGGCGAAAACCGAACGCTGGAGATCGTTTATGAGTCGGAAGCGCCGTATAAAATTGTCGGCTGGACGGACAGCTACCCCGGTTTCGATGGCAAAAAGCGTACGACTATTGCCAAGCGCAGCCATACGATTATGTCGCCTTACTGGCAGAAAAACGCACTGGAAGACATGGCCGCACGGAAGGAATTGGGCGTGGAAGGGCTGTAAAGAAAGTTGGTAGTCCGCAGGAGTAGTTTGCAATATCTAGGTTGATAATGCCGGCAGGCGAATTTCTTCGGGCATGTGACTCTCGGAAAAAGTGTAGATTTCCAGCTTTTGCTGCTTGCCTTTCAATTCAATGACGTCCACGCGCTGAGGCTTAAAATCGCTGGGCGGAAGATTCAATCGATCTAGTAAATACTTGGAAATGAGCACTTTAACGCCGTATCGATTGCAAATTGCCTGAATGCGGTGTGCCGTGTTGAGCACATCGCCGGAAAACACAATATCTTTTTTGATAACCCCGATTTCGCCGACGGTCACTTTGCCGTAATGCAAACCACCTTTAAACTCCGGCACCAGCCCATATCGCTCCCGGTAGCGCGCCGCCCGTTGCTGGATTGCCTCCTGCATGCTGTAAAAGCAACGGACGCAGTTGGCGTTACGAATGCCGCGCTTCATCGTCCAGGAAATGACGATCTCATCTCCGACGTACTGATAAATTTCGCCGCCGGTATAAATAATCGGGTCGGTGACATCCCGGAAAAAGTCGTTTAGCAAATTGAAGAATTTGATATGCCCGAGTCGTTCGGCAATCGTTGTGGAGGATTTAATATCCACAAACATGAAGATGCGTTCCTCTTCGCTTGGCCGGTGGTAGCGCCCCAGGATGAGCTTCATCAAAACGCCCGGACCGTATTTATCATTAACATGCAAAAAGACAATCGTGATGAAAACTATAATCGACCAGAAAACCAGATTTTTCCAATAGAAAGAGTTGTGAATCAGCGTAGCCGTTTTATTGAGAATTTCCTCGCTGAACGGATTTTTGCCTGCCTGCAAGCCGATAAAAATGTCGTAAACGATCATAACAATGCCAAAATTGAAAAGAGAGATAACAACGCTGTTCACCAGTATTGATACGCCAAAAGCTTTGGTGCGAAAGCGTTCACGCAGGAAAAACACCAGGATGGAACCGGAAATAACCCCGGCGAGAAAAGCCGCCAGTGTATTCACCCAAAAATAGCGCGAGAAATCGTACAATCCGGTTGGCTCCACAAATTCACTTCCCGTCATCACATGCGTGTTCAGTGCATCCAGGATGCCCAGCAGCGTCCACGCTACCGTAATCCAAAGCACGCGAATGCGCTTTATTTTTCGCTTGACCGCCAATTGCAGTATTCTCATAGTTTTTATAATTGAGACGTCAGAACGAAGCTGATGTAACAAGAAATTTACCCTTTTTAATCAAACGTTCGTTCTTTTTCTACTGCAAAAGTAGCCATTTTATTCAGATGCAAATATTCGCTTAGGTAGAATACACACAAAAGGCTATTTTAGCGATCATAAAGTAAAGATATATGCTAGCTCGACTTTACAAAATTGACACGGCGATCATCACCCCCCGAACGGTGGTTCGTCGTTTTCGCGAAGGGGAAGGAAACGCTTTTTACCGCCTCGTGAGTGATAACCGCGACCGCATTACAAGTGTGCTGCCCCAAACCATTGACACCGTGCACACCAAAAAAGAGGCGGAAGGATACGTGCGCCGGAAGATTGCCGCGTGGTTGTGCCAGGAAGAGTTTTGCTTTGGCGTTTGGGAAAATGAAAGTGCTCAGTTGATCGGCTATGTAAAAATTTTCCAGATCGACTGGTCGGTTCCCTCCGCAGATATTACCTTTTTCATTGATAAGGAATACGAAGGAAAAGGCTTTATGACGGAAGTGGTGCGCAAGCTCATCCGCTTTGCCTTTGAGCAATTATCCATTGAAAAAATACGACTGCGCACCGCCATGGACAACTACGCCACCCAGCGCCTGGCGCGTAAGTGCGGGCTTCGGCGCGAGGGCGATCTGCGCTCGGAGTATCGTCGCCCCAGCGGCGAACTGGTTGATGCGATGCTCTTTGGCTATACTAAAACGGAGTACGAGAAGGTTTAAATTATGGGAGAGCGAAGCGGTTAGGTCGGTGCAGAAATCTTGCTGCATCTTGCGCAACCGCAGCAAAATTTTAAACAGATGAAATCAAGCTTCAGCCTGTTACTCTTATTGCCCTGGCTCATGCAGGGGCAGACCATTTTGTTGCAAAATCCTTCCTTTGAAGATATGCCTGGCAATAGCCGCACGCCGCGCGGCTGGTTCTACTGCGGTGACCTGGGCGAAACCCCAACCGACATTCACCCGGCGGGTATCTTCGGCGTGACGCACGAAGCCGCGCACGGCATGACCTACATCGGCATGGTGACGCGGGAAACCGGCACCTGGGAGGGCATCAGCCAATGGCTGAGCGAACCACTCCAGCCCGGGCAATGCTATCGCTTTGCGTTACAACTGGCACGGTCACCTGATTATCAAAGCATTAGTCGATTGCATTGGGAGATGGCGAATTTCAATGAGCCGGTGCGCCTGTTGATCTGGGGCGGGAATTTGAATTGCGAGCGGCAGGAATTCCTCGCCGAATCAGCGCTGATTGAGCATGCCGCCTGGCAATCGTATGTATTTCATTTTCAACCGGATACAAGCTTCAGCCGCTTGTTGCTGGAGGTCCGATACGCCGCCGACGCCGAGCCTTACTGCGGAAATTTGCTGCTGGATCACGCCTCGCCGATTGTAGCCGTGGAATGCGCGAGTAAAGAGCCAACGAAAACAATCGAGAAAGTTCAATTTTCAGAAGTAACAAATCAAACGGATTTACAACATTTTATCAGACAAACTGTATCCAAAATCCAATTTTCTAAAGTCGATTATCGCCTCGAGCAACATGCTTTTTACCTACCCGACGGCAAACTGGAACAAGGCAATAAATATCTGTATCAAATTGTAAAAGCGGCACAGCAAACCGGTTTTCGGAAGTTGATTATTTACATTCCCGAACCAAATAAAAGTCGCTGGCAAATCAAAGCAGAAAGCACCGTAGAAGCTTTGCGATGCCTGGGTTTGAGCTATCGGACGTTTCGGGTGAAGCGCGTACGAACAGGTGCAGTCCGCATGGAAATCAAATAAAAATACTTGCTCATTTACCTGTAATAAAGATCGAATCCATTATCTTCGAGTTATGGAGCATTATCGTTTAGATCGTACCGCTTTTGCTATTCAAAGCTTTGAAGAAGCAGCGCATCCTCCTTCGTCAGTTTATCCGACCTTAACGGAAAGCGGACAAGAATCCTCCCTTTTTCGTATCTTCACCCCATGACCAACAACTTCAAGATCATCTCCGCTGGCGCGGGCAGCGGCAAGTATTTTTCATATCTTCCGCCGCCTCACTTTATTTTTAGGTACTTTGACAAATCCCGTGGAAATCTAAATTAGAGGATGACACAAGAAGAATTTTACGAAGAAATATTGGGTTTTTCAGATTTGAAAATTATTTCAATAGAAAAGAACCCCCGCAAAATAGTATTTCATTGCGCGTACAAACCGGAGCAATCAATTTGTCCATTGTGCTTAGAACCCACCGGCATGGTGAATCAATATGATTTGCGAAAAGTACAGGATTTAAAAATATCGGGACATGAAGTATGGCTTCATATCCGGATTCCACAATTTGTATGTCCGACTTGTAATCGCTATTTTTTCGATCATCCTAAATGGATTGTTGCTGGTATATGCTTCCCCCCAAAAATCGAGCCAGTGGCTTAGTTGAAAAAAACGTTAAATT
>CAZFBU010000201.1:0-6433 GCA_964517175.1 uncultured Saprospiraceae bacterium | reverse complement strand
AACACGTCACCGAACGCTCAACAAGCTTGTTCCAGGCTGACCTCGCGGCGAATCACACGCTGCTGCAAAGCCGTATTGACGGGCGCTCGGTACTTGTGATCGGCGGCGCGGGCACGATTGGAGCATCTTTCATCAAAGCACTACTGCAATTCAAACCATCCAGACTTTATGTGGTGGATATCAACGAAAATGGGCTGACCGAACTGACGCGCGATCTGCGGAGTTCCCCAGATTTAAATATTCCTGCTGATTACAAGACCTATCCGATCAATTTCGGTGATGCGGTGTTTGCAAAAATGCTTCGCCAAGAGGGACCGTTCGGTATTGTCGCCAATTTTGCCGCGCACAAGCACGTACGCAGCGAGAAAGATCACTACTCCATCGAGGCGATGATCGAAAACAATGTTATTCGGACGAAGCGCCTGATAGATTTGCTGTTGGAAAATCCACCCAACCATTTTTTTTGCGTTTCTACCGATAAAGCCGCAAATCCGGTGAACGTGATGGGCGCGAGTAAAAAGTTGATGGAGGAAGTCCTGCTGGCTTACGCCAAAAAATTACCCATCGTGACAGCGCGCTTTGCGAATGTGGCGTTTTCGAGTGGCAGCCTGCTCGATGGTTTCTTGCAACGACTGATGAAGCGCCAGCCGCTCTCCGCTCCGCTGGATGTGAAGCGTTATTTCGTTTCTCCGCAGGAATCGGGCGAACTGTGCCTGCTGGCTTGCCTGCTCGGCGAACCGGGTGATATTTTCTTTCCAAAATTGGCGGCCACGCAAATGAAAACCTTTTCTAACATCGCCACAGCACTGCTCCGAGAATTAGGCTACGAAGCCGATCTTTGCAAAACCGAACACGAAGCCCGTGAGAAAGCCGCCTCCCTCTACGCTCCTCCCTCCTCCCTCTATCCCGTCTATTACTTTAAAACCGACACCTCCGGCGAGAAGCCCTTTGAAGAATTTTACACCGATATTGAAGCCGTTGATTTCAATTGCTTCCAGGCGCTGGGCGTCATTAAAGGTAAACCTGCCTACGATATCCCCATCATTGAAGCGATCTTTGAAAAATTGGAAATACTTTTCCAGGATCAACTTACCAACAAGCAATCCATCGTAGAATTACTCACCGAAATTCTTCCCAATTTTCAACACATGGAAACCGGCAAAAATCTCGATCAGCGGATGTAAATGCTACTTATCAGCGGATCAGTTTAGCAGTGATACGGGGAGTCGTCGTACCGATACACCGTCACATCGTTTTTCCGTTTGGATAAAAAGCCCTACTTTTGCGCTAAATTCAAACCCAAAAAAATGTCTTCCAACCATACCTATGTAGCCATCATGGCGGGTGGCGTCGGCAGCCGCTTTTGGCCCGCCAGCCGCGAAGCAAGACCCAAGCAGTTTCTGGATATTCTGGGCGTTGGCAAATCTCTTTTGCGCATGACGTTCGAGCGTTTTCTGCACCTTTGCCCGGCGGAGCATATTTTTATCGTGACCAATGCGATGTACTACGACCAGGTGAAGGCGCAATTGCCGGAACTTACGGATAACCAGATTCTACTGGAGCCGTCGCGCAACAACACCGCGCCTTGCATTGCCTACACTGCCTTTAAGTTGCAACAGCTCGATCCCGAAGCTAATTTTGTCGTCGCGCCTTCCGACCATATTATTACGAATGAAGCGAGCTTCGTGAAAAGCTTGCAACTGGGGCTGGATTTTGCTGCGAAGCACGATGCACTTTTGACGCTTGGCATTCGACCAAGCCGCCCGGACACGGGTTACGGCTACATCAATTTTGAGTCGGTGGCGACGAACGAAGGCATTCACAAAGTAAAACGCTTCACCGAGAAACCACCGCTGGAAAAGGCGGAGCAGTTTGTAGTCAGTGGCGACTACCTCTGGAATGCGGGCATTTTCATCTGGAGTGTGCGCAGCATTCTGGCGTCTTTGCAAAAAAATGCAACGGAGATTTATGATATTCTGAAAGCGGGTGGGAAAGTATATAATTCGCCCGAAGAACAAGCGTTCATCGACGAAAAATATCCGACTACCCCGGATATTTCCATTGACTTTGCCGTAATGGAAAAAGCGGATAACGTCTATACTATTCCGGCGGCGTTTGGCTGGTCTGATCTCGGTACCTGGGCATCGCTGCATGCAGAATTGGCGAAAGGCGAGCACCAAAATACGATTAATGCCTCCGAAAATATGCTGAACGACGTAAAGAACTGCCTGGTCAGAGCGCCCAAAGATAAATTGGTTGTCATAAAAGGACTCGAGGATTTTATCATCGTTGACGAAGAAGATGTGTTGCTGATCTACCCCATGTCGAGTGAACAAGAGATAAAAAAAGTGACCCAAAAAATGAAAATCGAAGGAAGAACCAATTATCTGTAGTGAAAATGTTGATATTTTGTGAAAAGCTTCCTATATTGCACGATCTTTAAACTCTTCACAAACCGCACAAACTTGCCCTCTTAGCATCATAGTGCCTGAACTGGATGTAAAGTAAAAAAATTAGTTCCACGGATACCCATTCCTGGGCTTCCCAAACCTAATATTCATTCAAACCATATATAATTTTCTTTATATACGGTGACAAGCGTATTAAATTTCTCCCAAACACAGTAAATGTACTCCTGCTGAGGCATGATATATAATTGCAGGTAGTTCTGAAAATTAAACGCCATTGATGTGAAAAAAACGATCAAAACTGTTGCCATTACTGGAAACTATGCACGTTGGGTATATCAGTTTCGTCTTGGCTTGATGAGAAAATTACAAGAATTAGGACTGAAAGTGGTAGTGGTAGCTGCCGCGGATCGCTTTGAGCGAAAACTCACCCGGGAAGGATTCGACTTTGAGCCAATCAAAGTCAATTTTTATGGAAATGATCCCTTGTCCGATTTGTCTCTAATTTGGCAACTCTTCTGGCTTTACCGCCGCCGCAAGATAGATATTGCCATTCATTTTACCATAAAGCCCAATATTTTCGGAGGCATTGCTGCCCGCCTGCTTCGCGTTCCGACGTATGCCGTCGTTACCGGGCTGGGGCATATCGCCAACCCGGAAAATGGCTGGAAAGCAAAGTTTGGCATCTGGCTCTACAAGCTTACGCTGCGGCTGCACAAAAAAGTGCTGGTGCTCAATGAGCGGGATGCGCGCGAGCTGGTGCAACTGAAAATGGTAAAGCCCGGTAAAGTCGAAATGCTGCCGGGCGAAGGCGTGGATACCGAATTCTTCAAGCCTCTTTCGGATAAGAAAATGCGGGAATATCCGTCATTTTTGTTTTCGGGTCGCCTGATGAAAGATAAGGGCATTTACGAATTCGTGGAAGCAGCCCGCATCATCCGCAGTAAGTACCCGCAGGTGAGGTTTCGCATTCTGGGTATGCTGGATGCCAGTGGCGTCAATTCCGTTCCTATCCCGACCATCAAACAGTGGGTCAACGAGGGCGTAATTGAGTACCTGGGCGAAACGCTGGACGTGCGTCCCTTCCTCGCGAAAGCGGATTGTATGGTGCTGCCGTCCTACTACCGCGAGGGGTTGTCGCGCATCCTCATGGAAGCCGCTAGCATGGAAACGCCCATCATCACGACTGACCAGCCGGGATGCCGCGAAGTGGTAGAAGATGATCGCACCGGTTACCTCTGCAAATTGCGCGATGTCCATGATCTGGTGAATAAAATGGAGCAATTCATCCTGCTGGATAAAATCGACCGGCTCATTATGGGTAAAAATGCACGCCTGAAAATGATGCAGCAGTTCGACGAAAAAATTATCATCCATCAGTATCTGAACATGCTGGGACAGGATTATCAATTGGCAACCGTGCCGCCAGCGATACCCGCGCGGATACCGGTGCGTGCTATGGAAACCATCTGATTATCGTATCTGATCGAGAATTGCCAAAATTCGACCGGCGCTTTTGCCATCTCCAAAGGGGCTGCGAGAGGGGGGAAGTGGCGACTCTTTCAGCGCGAGCAATCGCATGGCAATCGTTTCAATCGCCCTGCTTTGTAAACTGACCCGGTGCACAATGCCTCCCTGCTGTGCCTCCGGGCGTTCGGTAGTGGTGCGCAACACGACGACCGGTTTTCCCAGGCTCGGCGCTTCTTCCTGAATGCCGCCGCTATCCGTCAGAATCAAATCTGATTGCTGCATGGCCCAGACGAAGGTTTCGTAGGGCAAGGGCTTTGCGAGGTACAAATTGGGCAAACCGATCGCCAGGCGCGCCGCCCAGGCTTGTACACCCGGATTTGGGTGTACCGGAAACAAAGCAAAACAATTGTTTTGCGTGAGCACATTGCGCAGCGCTTTGCCAATAGCCGGTAGGTGTTGCTGCAAATTTTCCCGCCGGTGCAAGGTAATCAATAACATTTTCTCATATTGCTGTTGAAAACCTTCCAACTGCTTTCGCAATGCCGATACCGAATCCGGTTCTCTTTCCTTTATTTTAGCCAATGCGACCTGCAGCGCATCAATCACCGGATTGCCAACCAGGTGAATGCGATCCGGCGGAATGCCCTCCTGCCGTAAATGCTGCACGGCAAGTTCGGTTGGTGCAAAGTGAACCGCAGCCAGCCGGGCAATGACCTGCCGGTTCATTTCCTCCGGGAAAGGCGCGCTCAGATCGTAAGTTCGCAATCCCGCTTCGACGTGTACCACTCGCTTCTGCCGGTAAAACCCTGCCCAGGCGCCCGCCAGTGCGGATGCCGTATCGCCTTGTACAATGACGAAATCCGGTTGGAAATTTTCGATAAGGTGGTCTATCTGTGTAAGCAGGTAAGCCGTCAGTGCTGCCAGGCTGGTATTTGCGCCCAGCGCATTAAGTTGAAAATCAGGATGTAGCTGAAAAAAATCCAGAATGGGTTGTTTGAGCGCCCGATGCTGACCGGTATCGCAGATTTTGGTTTCAAAGCGCTCGCTCGCCTGCTGAAGGGCGTGCACGACCGGCGCGAGCTTGATGGCTTCGGGGCGGGTGCCGATGATGACGAGCACTTTTTTCATTTTCAGGTCGTTATTTTAACTTTAAAGTAGTAAAAAAGCGGTGCTTTCGGTGTACGCTTGTTAAATTTGCGAATTATAGTTGTTTGATTAACTTTTTGATGAAATAAACTCGGTTAAAGTTTTCATTACCAGATGCTTGCATTGCGAAAGGCGAATAGCAAGTAGCGAAAAGCACTACAAACGCCATACATGAATTTGTCACTCAAAATAGCACGTCGTTATCTTTTTGCCAAAAAATCGACCAATGCCATCAACATCATCACGGGCATTGCCGTGTTTGGCATTGCGGTTGGCTCGGCAGCGTTGGTGCTGGTGCTTTCGGTTTTTAATGGCTTTGAAGATCTGATCTCCGGAATGTACAGCAATTTCAACCCGGACGTAAAGGTGCTGCCGGCGAAAGGTAAGACTTTTGCCGTGGATTCCGTGCTTCTTTCCGATTTGTACGAAATCGACGGCATCGCATTTATTTCCCAGACCCTGGAAGAAACGGCATTTTTTGACTATAAAGAAAGTCAGGATTTCGGTACGGTAAAGGGCGTGGATGCTTTTTACAAAAATGTAACCGGTCTGGACTCGACCGTGCGGGAAGGGCAGTACAAACTGGAAGAGGGCGATAAGGCTTACGCGGTGCTGGGGCTGGGCATGCGCAACAAACTGCGCGTCAACGTGGATGACCTGTTTTCGCCGATGATCGTTTACATGCCAAAGTCTCGGCAGGTGAGCCTTTTCGAGGACCCCTTTCGGCGCTTGCCCGTTTATCCGGCGGGGACGTTTGTGAACCAACAGGAATTTAACAACAAATACGTCATCACGTCTATCGATTTTGCCCGGCGGTTGCTTGGTGCGCCGGATGAAGTGAGCGCCCTGGACATCAAGCTGCGCGAAGGGGTGAACCAGAGCCGCGTTATTGGAGCTATCCGGGAGCGATTGGGGGAAGATTTCATTGTGAAAAACCGCTACCAGCAGGAGGAGGCTTTTCTGAAAATCATGCAAATGGAAAAATGGCTGAGCTTCGCCATCGTGAGCCTGATGATGTTGCTGGTGGCATTCAACATGGTCGGTGCGCTCTGGATGATCGTGCTGGAAAAGCAAAAAGACATCGCCATCCTGAAATCAATGGGCGCGCTGGATAATATGATACGCAATATTTTCTTAAACGAAGGTGTTTTGTTGTGCTTGTTTGGGCTGGTGCTCGGCTTTACGCTGGCGGGGCTGATTTATGGTGCGCAGAAGGCGTTCGGGCTGGTGTCCGTGCCCGGCAATTTTATCGTGGAAGCCTATCCCATCAGCATGCGGCTGATCGATTATGTGGTGGTGACGGCAACGGTAATTGCCATTGGCTTGCTGGCTTCCATACCCCCGGCGCTGCGGGCGAAGCGCGTGCCGGCGATGATTCGGGAGGAGTGAGGTTGAGATATTGAGATATT